>JAIXVY010000130.1 GCA_027482505.1 Opitutaceae bacterium
CTGTAAAGCCAGCTCTCGAAATCGCTCGCGAAGTTTGCCGCGCACATGGCTTGGTGCTTCATTTAGCTTCAGATCGAGCCATCCACGACGATTTGTGGACCAATGTTGCAGCGCATATGTGGGCCAGCCAATACGGAATAGCCTTTTTCGAGGATCGGAGAAAACGCGGCATGAATTATAATCTCACTATCGAGGTTGGAAGCATGCTGATGACGGGCAGACGTTGCGCCTTGCTGAGGGATACCTCGATCGAACGCATGCCAACGGATTTGGTTGGCCACATTTACAAAGCCATCGACTTGAGCAAACCAGAGACAATCAGAACTGCGCTCCAAGCTTGGCTGCTCGACGATCTAAATCTTTCAACGTAATAGCCGATGGGGTCCGGCCGAGTTTTGTTGCATTCATAGGGTTAAATACACGTAAACGAGAAAGTTTTCATGAATTGGAATATCACTACCACGGCTGCGCTAATTGTGTCAGCGTTGTGCTCTTCCGCATTCGCAGCATACGGACCAATTGAAGATCCCCAAATCACACCACAAATATTTTTGGAGCCCTACCGCAAAGCATTGAAATCCATAGACGGCTCCAGTTCAGATATTTTTCAGCGAGAACTGGTGCAGCTATGTTTACCAACACCAAACTCTATTAAAATTTGGTATGCGCTGGGGAAAAATGCAGACTCCCAGGCCTCATTGAATATAACGTCAATCGACGAGAACGGCACCCAAACACAACTGCCTCAAAGCAAGCTTCAAAGAGTTTTTAATAAAACATATCACACAGGGACTATTGAGGTTCTCGGCCTCTCCCCCGGGAAGCGCTATACGTTTCAAATAGAGGGCGGTGGATTGAATATTTCTCATCGCATTTCGGCGATGACAAAACCCGCAGGTAAGAGCTCGTTCAGCTTTATCGCCGGCAGCTGCTTCTTGCCATGGTCCTACGCCGACAAGAACCGCACGTTTATCACTAATGAAACTGTCGCCGTGTTGCGATCGTTTCAGGCGCGAGCGAACGCGGCCGATGAACACCGGCCTGCCTTCTATCTCGGCCTTGGAGACCAGATATACGTGGATCCTGGCGCGAAGGACCATGCAGTCATTGCCTATCTTTATGGCAAACACAGCGAAATGATGCGAGGCACGGTTAGCACAAGTGATGAAGTGCTCGACGGGCTGTATCGCTATCACTTTGGACTGAAGCCGCTGGCCCTCTCTCTCGCCAGCATTCCCAGCGCGATGATGTGGGACGACCATGATATCCGTGATGGGTGGGGCTCACAGCTTGACGAAGACACCGACAGATGGATCGAATACTACGACAAGGCAAAAGAAGCGTTTTTTGCGTTCCAAGCCTCCCGAAACCCTGGCTTCCGCCCCCCTGAGAACGGCCATTGGGTGAAACTCGCGCACGCGGATAACCACCCAGAAGCTGCGCGGAAAACAGAACAGAATTTCTCATTCTCGTGGGGGCCAGGAGAATTTTTTGTAGTCGACGGTCGTTCTGCTCGAAATTTTAGGGAGCGACGCAGCATGTCGCTTCAACAAATCGGCGCTGTTGGTAAATGGCTAGAAGGTCTTGAACAACGGAAAGACGATCCTCTCGTTTATGTATTCTGCTTTCCGGTCCCCTTAGCTGGAGGCGAGGCGGTTCTACCAAGCTGGTCTGCTCAAAAGAGACGTGAAGACAGCGATGATTCTCGGGAGCGGGCCTGGGTCATTCCCGAGGAGAGAGATATCCTGCTAAACGCCCTCCTGAATCATGCAAAACGTTTTCCTAAGCACCGGCTCGTGATTCTAAGCGGGGACGTGCATTATTCTGGAATACAAGTGCTACGTGAGCCAAATACAGATAACGTCACAGGAAAAATTTTGGGTTATGAAATAGTGTCTTCAGGTTTGGCACAGACCGAATTCAACGACAAGGGTCCATACTGGGCAACCGTGGCGCGACCCATTGGCGAAGTCATTGTGAACGATCACGGATACTATGCTGGGCCGTCATTCGCTGAACTTTTTATCAGTCTCACCTCGGTGAACGAAGCTCCGGAAGTCAAAGTGCTTTTTTACCCTGCGGCAGAGCGTCCCGTTCGAGGATTTTCCCGCCTGAAGCACTTTTCCACTTTGAATTTAAACGTCGATTGGATCGATTCTTCATTTGCGAAACGTCCTGAAGACTACCCCCAAAATACAAAGGGTTTCTCCCCGCTCTTTTTTATAGGGCGATCGACCACGAAATCCCACCTCGCTGAGCATATCATTCTAGATCAATGGCTCAAATCCGGACGCGCTACCCGAGGAGGCATTCCGGACGGTGAAGCACTTTCTTGGTAGCATCAGAGCAGAAGCGAGGCCCAGCCCGACGGGGCCGGGCCGAGCCGAGAAGCCGAGCCGACGGGGTCAGGCCGAGTTTTGTTGCAGAATGCCCTATCGCATAGCGCGCCCAAGTCCTCGCGACCAATGATTCGAAAAAACCAGTGTAGTCTCCTATCTCATTTTTCAAGGCCGAGCCAAAGGGGTCAGGCCGCGTTTTGTTGATTCTTGGTTCTGCCCGATACGCTCCTACCTAGGCCGAGCCGATGGGGTCAGGCCGCGTTTTGTTGATTTTTGGCTCTGCCCGACACCCTCCCACCTAGCCTCTTCCCATGGGCCGAAAGCTTCACATCCAATATCCCGGTGCGCTGTATCACGTCGGCCGAGCCAACGGGGTCAGGCCGAGAACCGATGGGGTCAGCGAGATCCGATGGGGTCAGGGCGATGCTAGTTAATTTATGGCGGATCGTCCGTCTCCAGAAGCTTCCGGACCATGCCTCGGTGGTCCATCATGAAGGCTCGCGTGCCGCGGCAGGGATGCAAATAAGGGACGGATTGCAGCAGGCCCCAACGACCGCCATTCGCACTACGCCCACGCCGCCTAATTAACAACTACCGGCCTGAGCCCATTCGCCTGACCCCATTCGCCTGCCGCAGGGCTTCCGGCCCTAGACCGCCCGCTGGCGGTAGAGCGCGGGCTTCGCCACCGCCGCCGCCCGCTTCGCGTCAAAGGGCCAGCGCGGGCCGAGGAACTCCGCGATCTTCGCCGCCCATCCCGCCGGCCCGGCCACCAATCCGGGATACTCCACCTCCAACACCTCCACGCCCGGCACCCCGCGCAACAGCCGCAGCGTATCATCTCGGTGGATACGCAGCGTCTCCGCCATCTTCTCCGGCGAGGCGTGGGTCTTGCCTGGGAATCGGCGCTGCAGCATCTTGAGCTGCGAGGCGGCGACCTCCTTCACGGGACGCTGCATGAAGATGATTTTGTAGCGGTGCTGTCGCGGGAGAGCGGGCAGCAGCAGGGAGATGACCTTTATCGCGCGACCGCGCGCCTCGTCGAGAATGCGCGGATTTTTCGGCAGGGTCTTGATGGCTTCCCACTCGAAGTAGCCCTCGGTGTTGTCGGTGTCGGCTGCGCGGAGGCCGTCTGTCTGCAGCGGCACGCCGCCGGCGTGAAGCATCTGCATCATCAGCGAGGTGCCGGAGCGCGGCAGGCCGGAGACAAGGATGAATTCGCCGGACGCGATCGGCGCGGCGGAATTTTGATTTTCGATTTCGGGCTCTGGGTTGTCTCCGCACCAGGCAGGCTCGGTCGCGGGGGATGGTAGCGTAGCGCGGGCGGCGGCGCGGGCGGCGGCCTGAGCGCGAATGTGCTCCGCCCGGGCGGTAGAATCCGCGAAATGCCGGCGGAGGGCGGCGAGCGCCATTCGCTGGGTGGCAATCTCGGTTTCGTGGCCGGGTTCGCGTGCGAGCAAAGAAATGAGCATACGCCGCGCCGCGACAAAGCCCGGCGCATAGGTGATGGCGGTGCGGAGCGCATCGGTGGCGACGTCGTGGTGGCCAAGGCGCTCGACGGCGAGCGCAAGGTAGAAATGCGCGAGCGGCAGGTTGTGCTGGAGGCCGACGGCTTTCAGCGCGGTGCCGGCAGCCAGTTCCCAGAAGCGCTGGCGCAGCAGCACCTGCGCGAGGCCCTGGCAGGCGTGGGCGTTCTCGGGGTCGACCGGGAGGACGGTTACAAACTCTCGTTGCGCGTCGGCGTAGCGGTTGAGGCCGATGTAGGTGCGGGCGAGACGCAAATGCAGGCCGCTCTGCTTCGGGTCGAGCTTCGCGAGTTCCTGCAACAGCCGCAGGCCGGTGCCGTATTCCTGTTTCTCCAGGGCGAGTTCGGCGCGGAGGAGCAGGAGCTGCGGA
>JAIXVY010000234.1 GCA_027482505.1 Opitutaceae bacterium
AACACCCACGCCACCGCCACCCCGCAGGGCGACATCCAGGAATGCGAGGCCATTCGGGCCGTCTTCGGCACCGGCTGTCCCGACACTCACATCAACAACACCAAGAGCTACATCGGCCACTGCATGGGCGCGGCCGGCGCGCTTGAACTGGCGGGCAACCTGCCGAGCTTCGACGACCTCGTGGTGCATCCCACCATCAACGTCGACGATCTGGATCCGCTCTGCGCCATCGACGGCCTCGTGCTCAACACCCCCAAGAAAGCCGCCAAGGTGGACGCCATCCTCAACAACTCCTTCGGCATGCTCGGCATTAATTCCACATTGATTGTGAAACGCTTTGTTGCCTAATCCGGACCCTTTACTCCCGTTTCGACTCTCATGACCAAAGACGCCTGCAAGCAAATCGTCCTCGATATCATCGCCGACATCGCCCCCGACGAGGATCTGTCCAACATCAAGCCGGACGTCCGGCTTCGCGACCAGATGCAGCTCGATAGCATGGACTTCCTCGACATCGTCATGGAGCTCCGCAAGCAGCACGGCGTCGAGGTCCCCGAGGCTGATTACATCCACCTCGCCACGCTCGACAGCTGCGCCGAATACCTTACCCCGAAGTTTATCGCCCTCGGCAAATAAACCGGATTTCGTGTCTTAAAACTTTTTGGGCCTGACCTTGCGTCAGGCCCTTTTTGTTTTCCGCTTCCCCGGTCCAGTATGAACACCTCCTCGCACTACGACGTCGCCATCATCGGCGCGGGCATGGCCGGCCTCGCCGCCGGCATCCGCCTCGCCCACTTCGGCAAGCGCGTGTGCATCTTCGAGCGTCACAACGCCCCCGGCGGCCTCAACTCCTTCTACGCGATAGACGGCCGCAAATACGACGTCGGTCTGCACGCCATGACCAACTGGGTGCCGCCCGGCGTCAAAGGCAGTCCCCTGGGAAAACTTCTCCGCCAGCTTCGCGTCGACCGCGAGGAGTTCGCGCTCCATCCGCAAAAACGCTCGCGGATCGCCTTTGGTCCCAACGGCGAGACCTCGCTCGCTTTCACCAACGACTTCGCCGTCCTCGAGTCCGAGGTCGCGCGCGTGTTTCCCGCCCAGATCGACGGCTTCCGCGCCCTCGTCCGGATCGTCCGCACCTATGATGACGTGTCGCTCGACGCCCGGCCCGAGAGCGCCCGCGAGATCGTGCGTCGCCACATCACGGATACGCTGCTCGAGGACATGCTCTTCTGCCCCGTCATGTATTACGGCAGCGCGACCGAGCACGACATGGAGTTCGGCCAGTTTGTGATCATGTTCAAGGCCCTCTTTCTCGAGGGCTTCGCCCGCCCGGTCGACGGCGTGCGCGTCATCCTGCGCGTCCTGCTCGAAAAATACCGCCAGGCCGGCGGCGAGCGCCGCATGCGCTGCGGCGTGAAGCGCATCGTCGTCCGCGAGGGCCGCGCCGCCGCGCTCGTGCTCGACGACGGCTCCGAGGTCGCCGCCACCCACGTGCTCAGCACCATCGGCGCGGCCGAGACCGAGAAGCTGTATTCGGTGGATCGCGCCGTCCCCAACGCGCTTCCGCATCCGGTCGGCCGGCTGAGCTACTGCGAGACCATCACCGTGCTCGACCGCCAGCCCGCCGCCCTCGGCTGGGCCGACGACACCATCGTGTTTTTCAACGACTCGCCGCGTTTCACCTACGCGCAGACGCCCGGGTTGGCCGATGCGCGCAGCGGCGTGATCTGCCTGCCCAACAATTTCGACTTCCCCCTCGGTCAGTCACTGCCCGAGGGCCTCTTCCGCTGCACCTGCCTGGCCAATCACGACGCGTGGGCCTCGCTTGCCGAGCCGGAGTATCGCGCGGCGAAGGAGCGCGTTTACGGCGAGATCCAGCGCAGCGCCCTGCGCTTCATGCCCGGCTTGCCCGCGTCCGACGCGCTGGCCCGTGCCACGATCGCGACCGACATGTTCACGCCCAAGACCATCGTGCGCTACACCGGCCATTTCGGCGGGGCGATTTATGGCTCGCCGAAAAAAATCCGCGACGGCCGCACCCCTTTGGCAAACCTCTACCTCGCCGGCACCGACCAAGGTTTTCTCGGCATCGTGGGGGCCATGCTCAGCGGCATCAGCATGGCCAACTTCCACGTGCTTGCGGCCAAGGCCTGAGGACTGGCCGCGAAAGAACGCAAAGAGAGCACAGAAAACACCTGCTCTTCCTTTGCGTTCTTGGTGTTTTTTTACGGCTAATGAACTCTCAAATCCAGCCCGTCGCCTTCCTCCGCACCCCCTTCGCGGAGAAATTCGGCGTGCCTCGCCAGTCAGGGCTCGTGCCCGCCGCCGAGGGGCGAGTGGAGTTTCTGCCCGAGTTCGCCGCGCCGGATTTCATCCGCGGCATCGAGGCGTTTTCACACCTCTGGCTCGTCACCGGCTTTCACAAAAACCCGCCGTGGGACGGCGCCGCCACGGTCCGCCCGCCGCGCCTCGGCGGCAACGAGCGGGTGGGGGTCTTCGCCTCGCGCTCGCCCCTGCGCCCGAATGGCCTCGGCCTCTCTCTCGTGCGCCTCCTGGCGGTCGAGCACGGCGCGCTGCGCGTCGAGGGCATAGACTGCGTGGACGGCACGCCCGTCTACGATGTTAAGCCTTACCTGCCTTACTGCGAGGCTCGGCCCGATGCGCGCGCCGAATGGGCCGGCGCCGCCCCCGCCGCGCGCGTTCCTGAGCAGGTTCTGCTCTCCCCCGCGGTCGCCGCCGCTCTGCCCGCCGAGGTGATTACGTTAACTCGCCAGTTGCTTGCCCTTGATTTGCAGCCCGCCTACCAGACCGTCGATCCTTCCCGCGTTTACGGCATGACCGTCGCCGGCTGGAACCTCCGTTGGCGGCAGGTGGGGGACGCGGTGGAGGTCATCGAGGCGAGTCGCGCCGGTTAAGTCCCCCGGGCCGCCCCGGAATTCGGGATTGCGCGCAGGGTGGGGCGGGGGGTTTGCTCCGCCCTTTCCCCCGCATGGCGTTCAATCTCAAACTGGTGCTCAAGGCGCTGCTTTTCTCGTCGAGCCAGCCGCTCACGATCAAAGACATCCAGACCATCTTCACGCGATACCACGACCAGGCGCAGACTCCTTTGATAAGCGAGGAGGCCGAGGGCGGCGAAACCGCGGATGCTCCGGTTGCGGAGACCTCCGTCTCGGTCGAGCCGTCGCCTGCCGCCGATACTTCCTCCGCCGTCGGCGAAGAGCTCGCGACGACCGCGGACGAGATCAATCCCCTAGGCCTTGCCCCGGTCGATCAGGAACTTTACGTCGACGTGCCCTCGCTCGTCACCGCCGCCCAGATCCGGGAGGCCATGGATCAACTCGCCGAAGAGCTGAAGGCCCAAAACGACATCTATCTTTTGATCGACGGCGCCCAGGGTTACCGCCTCGTCACCCATCCGCGTTTCGCGAAATGGATCCGCATCCAGCGCGACGAACCGCCGCCGGTGAAGCTTACGCAGTCCGCGCTCGAGACGCTGGCGGTCGTGGCCTATCGCCAACCCGTCACCCGTTCCGAGATCGAGTCCATCCGCGGCGTCTCCGCCGAGGCCGGCCTGTCCAAGCTGATGGAACGCGAACTCGTCTACATCGTAGGCCGCGCAGATCTGCCCGGCCGCCCCTTGCAATACGGCACGACGGACAAGTTCCTGGAATTCGTGGGCGTCAAGTCCCTCATGGAACTGCCCGCGTCCGACGTGCTCTCGCCGCGCCAGATCGACGAGTGGCTTAATCGCGCCGCGAATGTCACCCCGCCCGCCGACGCCGAGATGGGACTCCCGCTCGAGGAAGGCGAGGGCGAGTCCCCCTCGCTTGAGCCTGTGGTCATCGAGCATTCGCCGGACGGCGAGACCGCCGAGTCCGAGTCTGGCGCCGAGGAGGAGAGCGTGGAAGGCGACGCTCCTTCCGCGCCCGTTTCCGAGGCCTTCGAAACCGTGGACGATCCCATTTCGGAGCCCGTGTCCGAGCCGGACAAAAACACCCCCGCCGCCTGACCTTTTCTCGCGCCATGTCCGCCGACCCGCTCCAGCCCATTCGCGAACAGATCGACGCCCACGATCG
>JAIXVY010000263.1 GCA_027482505.1 Opitutaceae bacterium
ACGTCGCGCCCGGCCACGTCGAAAACTTCAAGAAACTCGCCAAGCAGGGCTTCTACACCGGCACCGCCTTTCACCGCATCATCAAGGGCTTCATGATCCAGGGCGGCTGCCCCAACACCAAGGCCGGCGGCCGCGGCATGCCCGGCACCGGCGGCCCCGGCTACCAGATCAAGGCCGAGTTCAACGCCAAGGCCCACACCCGCGGCGTCCTCTCCATGGCCCGCTCGTCCAACCCCGACAGCGCCGGCTCCCAGTTTTTCATCTGCCACGGCGACGCCCGCTTCCTCGACAAGCAATACACCGCCTTCGGCCAGCTTGTGAAGGGCGACGAGGTCCTCGAGGCCATCGCCAACGTGCCCTGCTCCGGCCCCGAGCGCAGCACCCCGTCCGAGCGCGTCGAGATCAAGGGAATCGCCTTCGTGGCCGCCTGATTTCCGGCCGGCGCCCTTTGCAAAAACCGTCCGCCCCGGCTTGGAGCCGGGGCGTTTTTGCGTCCCGCACTCGCCAAGCACCGTCCGCTCGCCTTCTCTCCGGCACCGTGCTCCACGTCCTAGCCACCCTGCCAGCATCCGCCCTGTCCGCGCTCCTGACGCTGGACGTTTTGCTGCTGATCGCGGCGCTGATCCTGGCGATCGTCCACCTGCGGGCCCTGCCTTTGCGCTTCCTCGGGCTCGCGCCCTCGCCTCTCGCGCCTTCCCGCCTGGCGGCCGCGGAACTGATTCTGGCGGGCGTGTTCGCCTTCGGAGGCGGCATCGTTTTTCAACTGGTCGCGATTCAGGTCGGGCAGCGCTGGTTTCCCGCCCCCGCAGACGGCGAATTCGGGCTCTACCACGTGGCGGCGGGCGCAGCCTTCCAGCTGGGCCTTCTCGCCGGCCTCGGCCACGCTTGGTTTTGGCATCTGCGTCCCTCGCGCCGCCTCGGTGCCAGCGCCGCCCCGGAGCCCGCGCAGACGAGCCCCCGCCTTCCCTGGTCGCGGGTCCTGCGCGGCGGTTTCTTCACCTTTCTGGGCGCACTTCTCGTGGTGGGCCCCGTGGCCATGGGCTGGCAGGCCGTGCTCAAGGCGCTCGGCATCGACGCCCCTCCCCAGGACCTGATCACGCTCTTCACCGAAACCGGCGATCTGGTCCCGCTGGCGTTGATGATCTTTCTCGCCGTGGTCATCGCGCCCGTGACGGAAGAGTGGGTCTTCCGCATCGGCCTCTTTCGCTGGCTGCGCACCCGCGTGTCGCGCAGCGCGGCCTTGTTTCTACCGTCCATCCTGTTCGCGATGATACATGGTAATCTCGCGGTGTTGATGCCGCTGGCCGCGCTGGCCGTGGTTCTTTCGCTCGGCTATGAGCACTACGGACATCCGGCAGTCCCCATCCTCGCCCACGCTTTTTTCAACCTGAACACCGTGGCCCTCCTGCTCGCCGGCTTCCCCGCTTGAACCCGTTTTCCTCCAAACCCGCCGACACCGTCGCCTCGCTCGGAGAACAAAAGCTCCTCGCCCGCATCCGCCGCTGGCTCGGCTCCGCCGCGCCCGCCGCGCCCGCCGGCATGGGGGACGATTGCGCCGTGCTTCCCCCGCGCCGCGCGCGCAAAGGATCCAGCATGGCGCCCGCCTCGCTGGTCACCGTCGATCCGGTCATTTACGGCGAACACTTCGACGACGCCGTCGCGCCGCGCGATGTCGGACGCAAGCTCATGCGACGCAACCTGAGCGATATCGCCGCCATGGGTGGACGCCCGGTCGCCGCCGTGCTCGCCCTGGCCCTCGACCCGCGCACGCGCCTCGACTGGCTCGAGGCCTTCTACCGGGGTCTCGCCGCCGACGCGCGTCGCTTCGGCGTGCCCCTGGTGGGCGGCGATCTCGCCACCCACCGCGGCGGGCTGGTCGCCACCCTCACCCTGCTGGGCGAGACCACCGCTCCCGGCGCCCGCGCCCTCACCCGCTCCGGCGCGACCGCGGGCGACTGGATAGCCGTCACCGGCCGCCTCGGCGGCAGCCTGCCCAGCGGACGCCACCACTCTTTCACCCCCCGTCTGGCGGAGGGCCAATGGCTGGCCCGTCGTCCCGAGGTGGTCGCGCTCATGGATCTGAGCGACGGCCTCGCCAAGGACATCCACAGCCTGACGCCCGCCGACGCGCGGCCGCTCGTTTTCGGCGAGCTGCTGCCCCGCCATCCCGGCGTGGATGCGCGCGGCGCGCTGACCGACGGCGAAGACTACGAGCTGCTCCTCGCGCTCCGCGCCACGCCGGCGGGCGCGCGGAAATTCCTGGTTGCCTGGCGTCGCGCCTTTCCGCGCCTGCCCCTCACCCTGGTCGGCCAGTTCGCGCCGCGGGCCGCCGATCCGGCCGCGCACGGCGCGCTCGACCTTTCCGCCTACCATGGCTTCGAGCATTTTAGCTGAGCTGCGCGCGGGCGTCGTCACCGCCTCCGCCTCGGAGACGCAGGCCGTCGCCGCGCGCCTCGCCGCCGCGCTTTCCCCCGGCTCGGTGCTCGCCCTGCACGGCGATCTTGGCGCGGGCAAGACGACCTTTGTCCAGGGCCTGGCGCGCGGGCTGGGTATCCAGGAATCGGTGACCAGCCCGACCTTCGCCATCCTCGCGCTCCACCGGGGCGCAGGGCGAACGCTCGTCCACGTGGACGCCTACCGCATAGAGGGCGGCCGGGCGCTGGAGGATCTGATGATCGACGATTTTCTCGTTCCGCCCTGGTGGGTGGCGGTGGAATGGCCGTCCAAGGTCGCCGACTGGCTGCCGGCCGACGCCCTTCACCTGGAGTTCAGCCACGCGCCGGATCGCCGGCACGCCATACGCCTGCGCTGATTTTCCCGGCGCCCCTCCGCGCCGTCGGCTCGGCGGACGATTCCCTAGGGAGCGTTTCCAAAGGATCGTCAAAGATTCCCCTAAGTGGACTCCGGGCCTGCGCCCGGCGGCGCATGCGGGCGGCCTCGCAGGCATGCAACACCGCCCTTGTCCGCGACTCCGCCCCGCCTTGATCTTCCTCGCCGGCCTGCCCGTTCCGGGGATGGCCGCCTCGTTTCAACCCCTGCCGGCGTCGGACGGCGCCTTCTACGACTACGCCCTGGGCGCCTCCGCTTCCGGCGCCGTCGTGGGCTACGGCGCCGGCTACGAAAGCACCTCGCCCCTTCTGTGGACCCGCGGCGCGACCGGCTACGCCCCGCCCTCGTCGCTGCCCCTTATGGCGGGTGGAGCGGGCGGGGCCGCCACCGCCATCGCGCCCGATGCATCGTGGATAAGCGGATACGTTTCCCTTCCCGTCGCGGGCGGGGCCGCGATAAACCAGGCCCCCGTCGTCTGGACCAGGGACGGTTCCGGCGCCTACGCCCCCTCGGCCCTCCCCAGGCTGGGCCCCTCGCCGGCGGAGGCCGTGGTCGCGGGCGGCTCCGCCAACGGATCACGCCTGGCCGGAAACGACGGAGCGACCGACACCGCCGTGGTCTGGCGAACCGCGCCTGGCGGGGGCTACTCGGCGCAAACGCTCGCTCTGCCCGCATCGGCGGTCGCTGGACCGAGCTACGCCACCGCGGTTTCCGCCGGCGGCGCCCGCATCGCGGGCCGCTACTCCGCCGCCTCCGGCGCGCAGGCCGTCGCCTGGACCGAGACGGGCGGGACCTACGTGCCGCTCGTCCTGCAAACGCTGCCCGGCGGCGCGGAAAGTTTCGCCGAAGCTATTTCCGCCGACGGAACCACGGCCGCGGGGGCAAGCGACAGCGCGACGGGCCTTCGCCCGGTGAAATGGAATGTCGCGACCGGCGCGGTCGCCGCGCTCCAGACCTTCGCGGGCTCCAGCGCCACCGTGCTCTCGCTGTCGGAAGACAATCTCTGGCTCGGGGGTCGGGCCACGAACGACGCCAGCCTGGCGGACACGGCCGTGTTGTGGGATTCGGCGGGAGACATCCACTCGCTAGTCGAAGTCGCCTCCGCCGCGGGGCTCAGCTTGGGAAATCTCACTCCGGCCAGCGTCACCGGCATCCATCTGGCGACGACAAACCTTTACACCATTCTCGGCATAGGCGTCACGGCGGACACCGGCGACATGCGAGGCTTCGCGCTGGAAAACATCGCGCTGGGCGGCGGCGCTTCGGCCATACCCGAGCCCGCGTCCTTCGCGAAACTGGCCGGCGCGGGCGCGCTGGCCGGCGCCGGTCTGCATCGGCGTCGACGCGAGCGGGCGAAGAACAACCTGTAAATCACGCGGCAAAAGCGGCGCGCCCGCCGGTTCTCTGCTGACGCCGACGCCCGGACTTTTTCTCAAGTCTCGGGACCGGCATGAGTCACACGTTCGAGCACCGCACCACGATCACCCTGGGAGACACCGACCACACCCAGGCGGTTTACTTCGCACGCCTGTTCGATCTGCAGGGCGTAACGCGCGAGCTGTGGGTCCTGGGCGTCGTGGCCAATGCGGAGAAGCACCTGAAGGAGGGGCTGGTTCTCGTCACCCGAAGCGCGTCGTGCGAATATCACCGCAAGCTTCGCCTGTTCGATCCGGTGGTTTGCCGCATGAGCGTTTCCAATCTGCGGCAGGCGAGCGCCGACCTCGTGTTTCATTTTCATCACGGCGTCAGCGGGGCCCTGCATGCCGAGGGCCTGCAGCGCATCGCCTTCGCCGACGCCTCCGGACGCCTTCGCCGCATGCCAGACGACTTTCGCGCGGCCGGACTGGCTTACAGCCAACCCCGCGAGGAGCCCATGGCCAGCGCGGCTTTGGCGCTCGCGGGGGAGTTTGCCCGCGCCTGAAACCCGGGGAGCGGCGAAAGCGCCTAATTGTTTCCGAAGCAGCCGCACTCCCGGCCGCAGGGGCCGGGCGGCGGGGAATTTTTCTCCGACGCGCCGTAAAAACCATAGCCGCCCGTGACCACGCGGCGCACCGGATCGCCAGTTTCCGGATCATGGGTGAGCGGCTTGTCGTTCATCGATTGCTTCACCTCGAAACGGCGGCTTTTTTTGCCGGAAGCAGGAAGGGTTTCGTAAACGTAGATAGGCATGGCTGTCCTTGTGTGAACACAGGCATCGTGGACCGAGATCCGTCGAACGACAACAAGACCGTGGGCGCGACTTCGTCCCTGGTGAAAAGACCGACAAAAAGACGGATAGGTCCTTTAAGGCTTAGTAGCCGATCTCAGTAACCCCCGGGGTTTTATACCCATCGGATATGAGGTATTCAAAAAGACGTGAGATCCCCAACCGTTTTGAACCTAGGTGCCTTGTCCCGGGCAAAACGCACCCGATGCGCGTTTGTCGGAATACTCTTGGCGGCGCCCGTTGCCCTTCCCGCCGCCGTTCGCTACTGGGATCTTGATGGCAACATAGCAGGAGCGGGCGGCGCCTCTCCCTCGGGAATCTGGGATGCGACCGTCGCCAATTGGAATCAAAACGCCAACGGCAACAGCGCGGCGAACACCTTTACCAACGGCGACGACGTCTATTTCAGCGCGGGCACAAACGCCACGGGCTCCTACACCGTTACGCTGAACGGAACCCAGAGCGTCTCCAGTCTCAACATCGAGGAAGGATCGCCCGCCTTCACCGGCGGCACCGTCAATTTCAGCGACGCCACGCCCGCCTTCGTGATCGCATCGGGCGCGACGCTCAACTGGGGCTCCACCCTGCTGACCGCCACCGGCAACGGCTCGATCAACCTCTCCGGCGCCGGCGTGCTCAACTTCACGCAAAACCTTTCCTTCGGCGGCACCCTGAACTTCGGCGGCGGCACGCTTCGCCTAAGCGACGCCACGTTGAACGTCACCACCCTCAACATCACGGCCAATTCGGTAATCGATTTCGCCGGCTCGGCCTCCACGTTGAACGTCACCAACTTCAACATCAGCGCGGGCGTCACCCTCTCCATCGGCTCCTGGACCAGGTCGAGCGATTTCTTCTTTGTGAACAACTGGGCCGGGGCGACGCGCAACGCCTCCGGCGCCCCGATGAACCAGATCGTTTTCGCCAACTGGACCGGCGCAGACACGCGCTGGTATTCCAACAACGAAGTCGCGCCCGTGCCCGAGCCCTCGACCTTCGCCTTCATCGCCTCCGGCCTCGCGCTTCCCTTCCTCGCGCGCCGGCCTCGCCGCCGCGCGCTTGGCTAGCCTTTGCCCGCCGCCCGGTTCCACGGAGCCTTGGCGAGCAACAGTCCCATCCCGCAGAAGCCGGTCGCGCCGGCGAAAACGAGTCCCGCGCCGACAAAAACGGCCAGCCACACGAAATTGGGATGCACGGCGGCCCCCAGCCCGACGCCGAGCAGGACCAGCGCGCCGGCTCCGATCCGCACCTGCCGCTCGATTCCGATCGCGCGCGTCTCGCCGCGCACCACCGGCAGGCCGGCCGCCTGCCACGCCTCGGTGCCTCCGTTCACCACGATGGCGCGGGAAAAGCCCGCCGCGCCCAGGCGCGCGCAAGCCGCCTCCGCGCGTTTGCCGCTCTGGCAAAGCACATAAACCGGCGCCGTCGCGTCCGCATGCCCCAAGGCCGCCAGCCCCGCGGGCGTGGCGTCGGGCAAAGGCAGATTGCGAGCTGGAGCCGCGTGCAGTTCGTCGAACTCCGCGGGGGTGCGCACGTCGATCACGGTCAGGCCGGGCGTCGACGCCAGCCGAGCGGCAAGATCCATGGGAGAAACGGTCTGCAGATTCATGCCTTCACCTAAGGCCCCTGCGCCACCGCCGCAAGCAAGGGGGAACATCGGCGCCGCCCCGCGCTTTTTGGCCGATGGGTTCGCGGCGCCAAAAATGCGCGGTGCGGACCTGCGGGCCTTATCCGCCTTAGGAGACCGGGCTCTAACCGCGCCTCCTCCCTCGCGCCGCATCGCCATTCCCCCGCCCATGCCCTCAGGATCCGCTGCGACCCAAATCTCCCCATGACCACCCGCCGCACTTTTCTGAAACTCGTTCCCGCCACCCTCGGCGCCTGCGCCCTCGCCCCCCGTCTTCTGGCCGACGCCCCACCGGCCGCGGTCGAGGAATCCGACCCCGCAGCCGCCGCCATCGGCTACAAGAAGGACGCCGCGAACGTCGACGCCGCCAAGTATCCGCAATTCAAGCCCGGCAGCACCTGCGCCGGCTGCGCTCTCTATGCCGGCAAACCCGGCGAAGCCGCCGGCCCCTGCATGGCCCTGGCCAACCGTCCGGTGTCAGCCAAGGGCTGGTGCATGGTGTGGGCCAAAAAGCCCTGAGCCGGCATCAAGTGGCGCCGGACAAGGGGCGCGGTTCCGCACCCCGCCTTACCAAAGCCCATCCGGCTGACGCCTTGCCGCCGTCAAATCCGTTACCAGCACCATAGCTTTTATCAGTCGGATAGGCTCTTCACCACCTGGCCGCACGCAGCCAGCCAGGCGGAGTTTTAGCGCTTAGGCATGGTGCGCTCCGCCACCGCGCAGGATCGCGACTATCCTCCCTCCGGGCCCGCCCTCGCGGGCCTCGCTCAGCGCCGCTCCCCGGCCACGAAAACCGCGCCCGCCCGCGCGGGCTTCGCAGCTTTAGCGCAAAAGTTTTTCGAGTTTGTGCCGTAAAAACTCGGTGAAGCGGTCTCCATGAGCACGACGACCAAACCTCCCTTTTCTTCACGCGTCGGCGCGGGCGAGATCGCGCGCACGCTGCGCTATCCGCCTTCCGCCGCCCGCGTGCTGCCTCTGCTCAAGCGCATGCTGCAGGACGCGGACATCTCCATTCACCAGATCGCCGAGATCATCCGTTTCGATCCCGGCATCGCCGCCCGCGTGCTCCACGCCGCCAACAGCGCCTTCTACAATCGGGGCGGGCGCTGCCTGTCGGTGGACATGGCGGTCAACCGCATCGGCTTCGACCACATCTACGAAATGGTCGCCAACGCCGTGGCCGAGCAGGTGCTCGTCATACCGCTCTCTTCCTACGCGCTCGAGGCGGACGAGTTCTGGCTCGACTCCGTCGCCGCCGCCGTCGCCGCAGAGCGCATCGCCCAGGAGCGCGACCTCGATCCGAATGTCGCCTACACCCTCGGGCTCATGTCCGGCATCGGCATGGTCGCCATCGACCAGTGGCTCCAGGCCAACGACCCCCATATCATTTTCTTCAAGCGCGACTTTCCCCGCGATCATATCGACAGCGAGCGCGTGCTCCTCGGCTGCACCCAATCCGAGGTCGGCGCGCTCGTGCTCCAGTCCTGGGAGTTCCCGCCCGAGATGTCCCTTCCCCTGCGCTGGCAATACGAGCCGTGGGAGGCCATCGGCTATCGCCAGCTCGCCGCCATGCTGCATTGCGCGAAGTGGGCCGCCGCCCAAGCCCGCCGCGCCGACGAACGCCCCTTGCCCCCGCCCGACAGCCGCGCCCTCGCGACGCTTGGCCTCGCGGCGCGCCAGCTCCCCGCGCTTGTGCAGGCGGTGAGCGCCCGCGTGCGCGACGTGCAACGCCGGCTGGAGATCCCGCCGCTCGAGGCGGCCTGAGACGCAAACCTGGCGAAGCCGCCCGCCGTGCTTGGCTCTCACCGACCAACCCGCGTAGGCCAAGGGCTGGCGCAGGTCCGGGCCCAAAAGCCCTGACGCTGCTTGTTGCTTCGGCGCCGCACGTCTTGCGGCAAGCGATTGCCCATCCCGTCCCTTCTCAGGCCGGGATTTTTGGCACCCCGAAAGCCAAACCCCGGGCAAGTTTCCTTGGGCCAAATTCAGGATGATAAATTAAATATCACCGGCCAAAAATTGGCTTGATATCTAATCATAGGTTTGTTTACCAATATACCTATATTAATCGCGCCATTGGTTCGCGCCTGCCGCATATACTTTACCGAAGCGTCTTTCGATAAGTTACTTGCGACTGCTGCCTCTCCCCTGAACCAACGGTGCGTAACCACGCCCCGACTTTTTTAACAGGTCCAGGCTCACATCACCGACGTGACGACACGAGGGCCCGCCCAGCTGGCGGGAGTTCATCCGCTCGTTTTCGTCAAATGCTGTCCAACGTCGTCTCTCTCTTGTTTTTCGCTTCGCCCGCCCGTCGGCGATCTCCATCCGTGAGCTTTTTATCCCGCGCGGAGCTAAGCTTGGTTTTACCACTTTGGCTGAGCTCCGCCTTTGCCCAAACCAGTTCGATCTGGACGGGAGCCGCCGGCGACAACCTCTGGGCGACTTCCGCCAACTGGAGCGCAGGCGTTCCGTCGACGAATGATGCCACCGCGGATCTTAGCCAGATCGACTTGGGCGCGGATCTGACGCTGATCTTGACCGACGTGACGCTAAACCGGCTCGTGGTCGGTGACCTAAACCCCGGCGGAGGTAGTTGGCTGCTGGCCGACCCGCTTCTCAGCTACTCCCTCACCTTGGCAGGCGCCTCGCCCACGATCACTGTCGGCGACCTGGGCTCCGGCGTGCTCTCGCTCAACTCCGGCGCAGGCGCCCTGCCGGTGCGCGCACCGGCAGGTTTCATCAAGGATGGCCCCGGGCGCCTCGATCTATCCGCCAATAACGCCCTTGGCGGCACGATAGTGGTCAAAGGCGGAGTGCTGGGCGGGGCAAACTCGGCCGCGTTTAACACCGCGTCCACGATCGAACTCTCGGGAGGCAACCTGGCCCTCGGCTCCGGCACCTTTACCTTCGGCCCGGCGCTCCAGGTCTCGGCCAACGCCACGATCACGCTTGGCAACAACAGCAAGACATTGAGCGGCGCGATCAGCGGCCCTGCGGGCGTGGTTCTCTCCCTGACGCAGAGCAGCGGCACGTCCTCCACCGTCTCCCTGGCGGGCAGTCTCGCCGCCTATTCGGGTGAACTCGTCTTCGGCGCCCGCTACTACCGCCTGGACACCGCCTACGGCAACAACCACGCGGCCTCCGGAGCGAACACCATCTGGACCATAAACTCCGGCACGACCGGCGCCGGCAGCGGGGACGGAGGGCTGTTCTTTCGCAACGGAACCAACGGCACCCTGACCTTCGCCTTCGGCGCGCTCCAGGGCACCGGGGTCTTGCGAGGCGGAGGCGGCGCCGGCACCGGCACAATCATTTACCAAGTCGGCGCGCTCGGCCTGGACACGACTTTTTCAGGACTGCTTCTCGACACCACGCCGGGCGGCACGACCTTCACCAAGGCTGGCCTGAACAAAATCGGCCCGGGTTCCCTGACGCTGACGGGCAACAACGCCTACACCGGCGCGACCACCGTCTCGGCCGGCACGCTGGTCGTGAACGGCGATCAATCCGCGTCGACCGGCGCGATCACCGCAGAGTCCGGCGCCGCGTTGCGCGGCCTCGGCGTTCTCGGCGGAGCGACGACTATCCGCGGGACGATCGCGCCCGGCACCGCCGCCACCACGGGCGTGCTGTCCATCAAGGCCGACCTAGCGCTCGCCCCCGAAGCCACCTTGCGCCTGCGCGTCCGCGCCTCCGGCCGCGACGGCTTGGCGGTGCTCGCCTCCGGTTCCGCGCCTCGCACGCTCACCCTCGGCGGAAACCTCGTGCTCGACGTGGCGCCCGACGCGCCCCCCGGCTCCGCCGGGTTTCTCCTCCTTGACTCCAGCGTCGCCCTCGCGGGCTCCTTCGGGTCGATCGAACTCACCGTCGGCCGGACCTCCGTGCCGCTTATTTCGTCGGGAGGCATCTGGTCGGGCGAATCCGCCGGGCGCAGCTATGCCATCGACCCGACCGCGGGCGTGCTCACCATTTCCACCGCCGCTCCCAGCGCGCTCGAGGCCTGGCGTCTCGCCCGATTTGGCTTCACCGCGGCCGTCGGCGACGCGGCCGATTCAGCCGATCCGGACCGCGACGGGCTGCCCAATCTGCTGGAATACGCCACCGGCGGCGATCCGCTCGCCCCGGCCGCCTCCCCGCTCGTCACCGGCACCGACGCCGGGCGCCTCGCGCTGACCTTTCCCGTTCGCTCCGACGCCAAGCTGGTTTATGAGGTCGAGGCGTCCGACGACCTCTACGCCTGGACCTCGATCTTCAGCGCCGACGGAGCCACGCTCGCCGCGGCCGGCGCCACCCGCACGGTCGTGGACACCGCCGCGCTCGCCGAGCGCCCTCGGCGTTTCCTGCGTCTAGTGGTCACGGCTACGCCCTGAGCGCACGCACGCCTTCTCCGGCTCCGAGCGCCCCCTCGCCATCCCGTTTCCTGACGACGGCGAGCCCTCCCGCTCCCCGGATTCCGCCAAAGCCCACGTGGCCACACGGGGCCGCGCCCTTCGCGCGCCTGAAAACCCAATCCGTTCCCTTAACCCGTCATGTTCCCTCGTTCCGCCTCCTCCGTCATTCTCGCCGCCTCCGCCGCTCTCGCCATCGCCGGCCAGACGCACGCCCAAAGCACCGTCGTCTACGCCGACGCCGAAAACAAAGCCGCCACGCTGGATTCCAGCTCGAGCCCGCTCACTCTTCAGGTGGCCGCCGGATCCGCCACGCAAAGCGGCGTCATCGGCGGCTCTGGCACGGTGGTCAAAACCGGGGCGGGTTCGCTCACCCTCGGCGCCAGCAACACCTACTCCGGCCCCACGCGGGTGGAAAGCGGGACGCTCTTCGCCACTTCCGCCGCGATCAACGGCGGCTCCGTCCAGCTCGCGGGCGGCACCTGGCGCGTCAACGGCAACGCCCAATCCATCGCCAACCCGATCTCGGCGAGCGGCGCGAGCGGGCTCACGTTCGGCACCGGAAGCAACTTCATCAACGGCGCGATCAGCTCCGAGGACAGCTCCGCCGTGCTGACCATCGCGCAGGGCGGCGGCGGCTCCAACACCGTCACCTTCTACGGCTCGCTCGCAGGGTATGCGGGCACGCTTGCGCTCAACAACCGATTCTACCGTTTCCAAAACCAGAGCGGCAACGCCTTCGACCCCAGCTCCGGCCGCTTCGCCCTCTGGCGGATAAACTCGGGCGCCCAGCTCTCCTACCAAGCCGGAACCAACAACAACCTATCCATTCAGCTCGGCGGCCTCCAAGGAGCGGGCACGCTGAGCGGAGGCAATGGCGCCGGCACCGGCTTCGTGAATTACCAGATCGGGGCGCGCGGAGACTCCACGACCTTTTCCGGCACCATCGTCGACGGCTCCACCAAGACCGCGCTGACCAAAACCGGGGCAGGCTCCCTCACCCTCTCCGGCGCGAACACCTACTCGGGCGCGACCGCCGTCGAGGCGGGCGCGCTCATCGTCGCCGGTTCCCTCGGCAACAGCACGCTGATGGTCGGCGCCGCGGGCACGCTCGGCGGAACCGGCTCCATCGGCGGCGCCGCGGTGGTGAACGGCGTTCTCCGGCCCCAGGCCGCTCCGGCAAGCGCCGCCTCGCGCCTCGTGTTCGGCTCCACTCTCGCCCTGAACGGCACGACCACGTTCGACCTCGACGGCCCGAACTTCTCCGGCCTCACCGTCTCCGCCGCGAACGCGCTCACGTTCGGCGGTGCCCTTGAGTTCAACTTTATCAGCGGCCTGAGCGCAGGCTCCTACGATCTGTTCTCGTTCGACGGCGCCTCCGCGGGGGATTTCTCCTCCGCCCGGGTTATCGGGCGAGGCTACCTGACCCGTTCAGGGGAGACCTGGATCGGTTCTTTCGACGGCTACGATCTCAACTTTAGCGAGACGACCGGCGATCTGGTCGTCTCGACGACCGCGGTGCCCGAACCGGCCGCGTCGGCTCTGCTCGCAGGCGGGGCGCTTCTCGGGGGAGCCGCCTTTCGCCGCCGTCGCTTCCGCGCCTGAACCACCCTTCGCCATGAAACCCTTCGCCCGTTCCCGCGCCACGTTGCCGCCCCGCGGCTTCACCCTGATCGAGTTGCTGACCGTCATCGCGATCATCGGCATACTGGCCGCACTCCTCATCCCCACCATCGCCAAAGTCCGCAAAACCGCCCGGGAGTCGCAGTGCGCCAACAATGTCCGCCAATGGGGCCAGGCGATCCAGCTCTACGCCGCCGACAACAAAGGCAGCTACACCGCCAAAGGCTGGGCCGCGGCCACCACCGACGCCAACGCCAACCCCTACACACGCTACTTCGACCACCAAACGCTCCAGCGCAGCCTGCGCGTCTGCCCCTTGCGAAAGAACTACGCGGACCTGCTCGGCTCGACCTCCGTGACCTACGTCCTCGCCCGCCCGCGTCTCAACGCGACGGGCACCCTCGCGCCGGAGGGCGCGGTGCCATTGGCCAGCGCCGCCAACCCCTCGCAACTGCTGCTCCTGCTCGACCGATTCGACGCCTCCGGCAGCAGCACCTTCAGCAACCTCGCCGACCTGAACGCGGCGGTCCGCCCGCTCTTTCAAGACCCGTCCGCCTCGCCGCACGAGGGCTCCGCGCTTCCGGCCGTTTTCGCCGACGGCCACGTCTCCCGCGTCGTGTGGACGCCCGGCGCGAAAAACTCGCTCGTCACCCACGGCGAGCAGTGGACGCGACTACGCTAGCCGAACCGCGGCGCCCCGTGCCTAGCGCGCGACCACCATTATCTCGCGGCCGCGCGCTCCGGCCGGCGCCTCGCCGACGGGCGTTGTCTTCGAGCGAGCGACAAGCCCCGCCATCTTTCCGCCATGGGCATCCCAATACTCCGCGGACCACACCCGCACGCGCAGCAGGGCCAGGCCCGGGTCCTCGGGACCGCCGGCGAACCAAGTTTTCATCTCAGGGCTCCATAGCCGTCTCGCCCGCTCCGCGTCGCGCATCACGCGCGCGCGCCCGGAGACCGACACGAAGCGTTGGTCCCTGGGCTCGGCGTAGGCGAGGTTCACTTCGTGCTCGCGCTCGATTTCGTCGACCTTGCCCGAAGGCGCGGCGGTGAAAAACCACAGCTCGCCGTTCTCAATCGCCGCGGTCTGCGTGACCATCGGCCGGCTGCGCAGACGCCCGTCGGCGGCCACGGTCACGAGCATGGCCACGCGGATGTCGCGGATGAGTTCGCCGAGCTTGCGGGTCGCCTCGGCGTCGAGCGGCGCCCACTCGCCGCGCCGCGAAAGGGGAACGGCCGGACCGGCCACGGTGCCGAGCTCTTCGTAGCCCAGCATGTCGGATTCGATGGTGCTCATGCGCGCCAGAGTAGCGGCAGACCCGCGAAGGCGGCATAGGGCCAAACGAGGCGGCGGAAATGGGGCGACGGCCGCTCAAGGACGAGGGCCCGGACCCGGGCGCCCGCTAAGCGCCTGCGGAAAAGCGCAGCCACTCCCCGTAGCCGCCCGCCAGGGAGCGAACACGAGCGTAGCCCATGCGGCGCAGGTTGTCGGCCGAAAGGGCCGACCGGTTGCCCCCCGCGCAATAGAGCACGATCTCCGCGCCCGGGTCGGGCGCGAATTGCTCTATCCTGCCCTCCAGAACACCACGCGGCACGTGGAGCGCCCCGCTTATCGCCCCGCGCGCATGCTCCTCGTGCTCGCGTATGTCGATGAGGAGAAGCTTGCGCCCGTCGGAAAGCTCGGCGCGCAAATCGGCGCAGCCCACTTCCTCGATGCGGGTCTTGGCGTCCTCCACCAATCGCTGGAAACGCGACGCGGGCTGCGCGAGGGCGACCGGTTGCAAGATCGCCCGCGCCACCTCAGAAGCCTGCTCGCGAATCTCCCTCGCCGACGCGCACTCCCACAACACCCCGCGCAGGGGCGCGCCCAGCGTGTGCAACCAAGGGATGACGCCCCCCCGGTGGCGCCTGACCCTTCCCTCCGTCGTGGCGGCGATGCCGAGCGCCAGCGGATCATGGTCGATCAGCCCGCGCGAGAGCAGGTTCACGAAGAGCGGATGCTGATATTTGGAATAATCCGTGCGCGGTCCGGTGCAGTTTATGAGCTTCGCGACGTGCCGCTCGCGCGTCTCCTCCGAGCCGCGCGGACGCCAGAGCACGCGCAGACCGTTTTCCGTTTCCTCGAGGTGCTGGAAACGTCCGGCCAGGTATTCGAGGCGACCCGCTTGCACGAGGACATCCAGACGGGAGGCGATATCGGGCGCGAGACGATGGCGATGGGCCTCCCAATAGGGACGAACATGGCGCAGGAAGCGTGCGCGCTCCGTCCAGCCGAGGGCCGCCCAGAGCCGCGCCGAGTGCGGGCGAAGGGCGTTGATCACGCCCCGCCAGTCGTGGCCTTCTACCGCGGCTTTTTTCACCTCGGCGCGCACGCGGCGCACGAGAGCGCGGACGGTGACGGGCGCGGGCTCGCCGGCGAGAAAGTCGTGATAATCCGCCGCCACGCGGTGCGCCTGCGGGCGCAGACCCCGGCGCGAGAGGCAGGCGATGCGTCCGCGATGACCGCGCTCTTCGAGCTGGATGATGATGTCGGTCGCGGTCAGGCCCTGGCCGGCGATGAAGACCTCGGCGTCGGGATCGATGCCGTCGATCACGCCCTCCGCCCACGGCACGTGGACGTAGCGACGGCTGCGATACACCTGGCGACCGGAGCGGACGGGATATGCTCCGGGCAAGTTGCCGAGCGCGAGGACGACGTGGTCGGCGACGAGGGTGGTGTCGTCGGCGAAAAAAATCCGCGCCGCGCCGCCCGCCGGGAGCTCATCGAGGTCCACCACCTCCCCGACGCGCACGTTGAAGGCGATGGAGGGGTCGGCCTGCTGACGCGCCTCGGTGAGCACGTAGGCGATATACTCGCCATAAAGACATCGCGGCAGGAAATCATCCTCGCCCACGGTCTTCGGGAAACCGACGCGTCCGAGGCGCCCGCGCACCCAGTCTACAAAATGCCCCGGCTGGTCGGCGAAGGCGCTCATCTTACCCGCGGGCACGTTGAGCAGATGCACGCAGGCGTCGGTCGCGTAGGCCACGCCTCTGCCGATCGGCGGCTTGCGCTCGACCAGAGTGATAAGCGCGCCCGGCGAAGCACGCCGCAGGAGATGCACCGCCACCAGCGTGCCGGAGAGGCCGCCGCCGACGATGACGATGCGCGGAGGTGCGGAGGGTTGCGACATGGCGCGGGCGATTCGAGGTTCGGGTCAGGGTTGAAAGGTGATGAAGAGCGGACTGGTCCAGACCTTGGCGTCGTCGCGCTCCCGGGCGAAGAGATGGACCGCGCGATGGCCGTGCGGTCCGTTATGCGGAGGCAACACGAAGTCGCCCCGAAGCGCGGAAGGCAGCGCCACCGAGGACAGACGCTCGGCGGCGACAAAAAGTTCCGTCCCGCCCAGCTCCCAGCGCAACGCGCCGGAGCCGGCGGCGAGCAACTCCGCGCCCGTGAACTCGCGCGTCGCGCCGGGGCTGACCGGATCGGGGTTACGCGCGAGGGCGTCGCCGGTCTTGTTGTAGGCGTCGATCTCCAGGCGAAGCGAGAAACGAGCGGACGCGAGATCGGGGACAACGAGTTCGAGGTGGTCGGCGTCGCCGTAGGTGTCGGTCCGGATCTCGAAGCGGCCGGGCGAGACCTCGCGCACGGTTTCCTCGGGGTGTTCGAGACCGCGCGCGGTCCATTCGAGGACGGTGGCGCCGGCGACCTCGATCACGCCGCGCCACTCGGCCCAGCGGTAACGGTCGCGGATGCGCGCGCCGCCCCAGCGCAGGCGAAGGCGGTCGGGCGCGTGGCCGAGCTCGGCATGCAGGTCGCGGACATGGAGCAGTTCGCCCTGATCGCCGCGCAGTTCGACGCGTTCCCACGCCTCGCCGAGCAGCGCGTAGGAAAGCGCAAGCGGCCCGGAATGGGTGAACGCGTCGCCTTGGCGGTGCGGGCCGGCGGAGAGGAGCGCGACGGCGCGGCCTCCGGTGGTGGCCCAAGTGTGGCGGGCGCGCAGGGCGCGGGCGACGGCGGGCGTGGTCAGCTCGTCCGCGAGCACGCCGGTGAGGCCGCCGCGCACGCCGAAGGACCCCACGCCGGGCGCGCCGCCGCCGGGGCGGCCGCGGTGCTCGTCGCCGGCGGCGGAGGCGCCGACGAGGAGGCCGCGCGCGAGGGCGTCGCGGTAGAACCAGTCGAAATGGCCCCAGGAGGAGGCGATCTCGACGAGGCGCTCGAGCGCGGGATCGTGCCACTCGAAGAGCGCGCGCCGGCCGCCGACGTGCGGAATGAGCAGGGCGCGGTCGCCCGCGGCGAGGTCGCGGTAGGCCTCGTGAAGGTGCGCGGCGGTGGGCAGTCCGGGGTCCTGCGCGCGGTCCTTGGGCGTATCCTCGTTCCAGTCGAAGACGCGCAGGCTGCGACCCTCGGCGGTGAGCGGGAAGCGGACCTCGTCGCCGAGGAAGATGACGTTGCGGTCGCCGCCTACGGCGCTCGCGCCGCACCACTCGGTGCCGGGGAAGCAGAGAAAGCGGTTCTCCTCGCGAAGGTCGCGACAGACCCCGACGGCGTGCGCCCAGCGGTCGGCGCGGACGTTGAAGTCGTTGGCGGTGTAGCCGGCGACATCGAGCGCGGCGGCGTCGCGGGCGAAGCGAAGCACGGTCTCGGTCGTGTTCACTCCGACGGTGTCCTGCGAGTGGATATGCAGATCGGCGAAGAGCGCGCGCGGGACGGGCGCGGCTTGGTCGACGGTGAGCAGGGCGCGCGCGACGGGGTCGGCTACGGCGAGTTCGTAATCGCCCGGCTCGTCGAGGCGCAACTCGACGCGAGCCCAGGCGCCATCCGGGCCCGACCAGACGAGCGGAAGCGTGTGCCGGAGCCGGCCGTCGCGGAGGATAAGGAGCGGCGCGGGCGGAGGAGCGTCGACCGCGGCGAGGTTTCCCCAGGCGTCCTCGACGCGGTAGACGACCGGGAAGTCGAGGCCCGGGCGAACGAGGCGCGGAGTGATCAGGCGGGCTTGCGAGGGGACGTTAGGCGCGATGCGCAGGGTGAGTTCGCCGGGCACGGCGGCGAAGCGCGAGGCACCCACGGTGTCGACGAAGACGCGAAAGGGGAACGCGTCCTCGGCAAAGGTCTGGGCGCGTGTGCCGGGGCCGCCCTGGCGGCGGTCGCCGAGACGGAGGACGATACGGTCGCCGGGTTTCAGGTAGCCGTCGACGATGTCGACGATGAGCGCCTTTTGATAGGGCCGCTCGTGGCCTTTCTGGTCGAAGCGGAGCTTTAGCGAGCGAACGGTGCCGGGGCTCTCGCCGGGGAAGGGCAGGCGGGGCTCATAGGTCGCGGAGACATAATTGGCGGCGCGCGGATCGCTAGTCTGGAAGAGGCCCCAATCGGAGTAGAACTTGAAAACGAGCTTAAGCCAGCCGCCGTCGGCGAAGCCCGCCGCGCCGACCTCGTAGGTGGCGACGAGCTCAAGCCACTCTCCGGCGCGCACCTCGCTATGGGAGAGCGTGGCGCGTCCGAGAAAGGGCAGCGTATTCAAATATGCGGACAGTTCGGCGGGATGGGGCATGAGATCAGGTTCGCTTGGCTTCACGCCCCTCGGCCCAGGTCTTCACCACCAGGGTCGCGAGGGCGATCGAGGTGAGTATGGAGGCCACGGCGAAGGCGCCGGTGGCGACGCGGTCGTTGGAGAGCAGCTCGATGTGGAGCGTGATCGTGTTGGTTTCGCCTCGCACCGCGCCCGAAACGACGGCGACGGAGCCGAACTCGCCGAGGGATCGGGCGAAGCAGAGCGTGATGCCGTAGAGCAGCGCCCAGCGCAGATTGGGCAAGGTCACGCGCAGAAACGTCCGCCAGCCGCCCGCTCCGAGCGTGATGGCGGCATACTCGTCCGCCGTGCCTTGCGCCAGCGCGAGAGGCAGCACCTCGCGAAAAACATAGGGCAAGGTGACCATCGTAGTCACAATGACGATGGAGGCCGCGTTGAACGCCAGCGCCACGCCGTGCTCGTCCAGCCAGGGTCCGAGCAGGCCCTGCATCCCGAAGACGAAGAGGTAGGCCACGCCGAAAATGATGGGCGAGATCGAGAGAGGCAGCTCGATCACGCTCGTAAGCAGACGCCGGCCGGGAAACTCGAATTTCCCCACCGCCCAGGCGGCAGCGAGGCCGAAGACGGTGCCCACAGGAACGGCCACGCCCGCGGCGAGGAGCGTAAGCCCCACCGCGTGGCGCGACTCGGGCGCGGAGAGATGCGCGAAATAAGCCCCCCACCCTTCGCGCAAGGCTTGGGCGAAGACGGCCAGCAACGGCAGCAAAAGGAGCAGGCAGGTGGCACCCGCACCAACGATGACCAAGGCGATTCGGCCGGGGTGCCCGCGGATCGAACGGCGCGAAGAGACGGAACCCCGATTCATCCGTGCAAGCGGCGCAGCAGCCGGGTTTGGAGAAGATTCATGCCCACGAGAAAAATGAGCGCGAAGGCGAGGATGACGGTGGCGAGCGCGGCGGCGCCCGGGTAGTCGAACTCGTCCATGCGCACGTAGGTGAGCAGCGCGGTGATCTCCGTCTGGAAGGGAAGATTGCCCGCGATGAAGACCACCGCGCCGAACTCGCCGAGACTGCGCACGAACGAGAGGGCGGCGCCGGAAAGCAAGGCGGGAAGGATTTCCGGAAAGATCACGCGTCGAAAAACAAGCCACGGCCCCGCGCCGAGGGTGGAGGCGGCCTCCTCCGCCGAGGGTTCGAGATCGGCGAGCACGGGTTGCACGGTGCGCACGACGAAAGGCAGGCTGGTGAAGGTCATCGCGAGGATGATGCCCGGGAAAGCGTAGGCGATTTTCACGCCCAGCGGGGCGAAAAGCGCGCCCACCGGACCGGTCGGCACGGTGAGCGCGGCCAGCGCGATTCCGGCCACGGCGGTAGGAAGCGCGAACGGCAGGTCTATGGCGGAATCCAGCAACCGGCGGCCGGGGAACTCGTAGCGCACGAGGATCCAGGCCGCGAGCAGGCCAAGGAGGATGTTGAACATGGTCGCGCAGCCCGCCGCGAGCAGCGTGACCCGGTAGGTGGAGAGCGCGCGCGGATCGCTCACGTAGCTCCAATACTCGGCCCAGGAAAGGCCGGCGGCCTTGAGCACAAGCGCCCCCAGAGGAAGCACGATGCCCAGGGTGGCCGTGAGCACGGTCGTGCCGAGGGTGAGACCGAGGCCGGGTAGGACGCGGGGCATGGGGAAGAGATTGACGCAGGAACGGACCGCCGGACCGTCCGGCGAACGCATCGGCCGGCACGCCCCGGCGTCGGAAATCGGTTCAACGCTCCGCGGCGATTTCCTTCAGCAGCGCGTCCACGAGCGCTCCGTTTTCGAAGAAGGTCCCGGCGGCCTTTTCCCAGCCGCCGAAGACGGAGTTCACCTCGAGTGTTTTCACCGGGGTAAGGCTGGCGGCGTGGCGGGCGGCCACGGCGGGATCGCGCGGACGGTAGAAGTTTTTCGCGATGATCTCCTGCCCCTCCGGAGTGTAGAGGAATTTCAGATACGCGTCGGCCGCTGCGGCGGTTCCGCGCTTCTTCGCGACCTTGTCGACGACGGCGACGGGGAATTCGGAAAGGATGCTGACGGATGGCGTGACCACCTCGTAGCGCGGATCCTTGGCCAGGGAGAGCGTCTCGGCCTCGAAGGTGACAAGGACGTCGCCGATCTCGCGCTCGGTGAAGGTGGAGGTGGCGGTGCGTCCGCCGGACTCGAACACGACCACGTTGGCGAGGACCTTCTTGAGAAAGGCGCGGGCCCCGGCCTCGTCGCCGCCATTGGCTTCGAGCGCGGCGGCGTAGTAGGCGAGCACGGCGTAGCGCCCGTTGCCGCCGGTCTTGGGATTCACCTGGACGATGGCCACGCCGGGTTTGGCGAGGTCGGCCCAGTCGCGGATGCCCTTGGGGTTGCCCTTGCGAACCAAGATGGAATGGACGCTGAAGTAGGGCGAACTGTTGTGCGGATAGCGCGCGGCCCAGTCGCGGGCGACGAACTTGTTTTCGGCGAGAAGCTGAACGTCGGTGACCTGGTTGAAGGTGACGACGTCGGCCTTCAGTCCCTCCAGGATGGAGCGCGCCTGGCGGGAGGAGCCGGCGTGAGACTGCTTAACCGTGACGGCTTCGCCGCGGGAGGCGCGGTAGGCCGGCTCGAACGCGGCGTTAACCGCGACAAAGAGTTCGCGGGAAATATCGTAGGAGGCGTTTAGAATCTCGGTCTGCGCGCGGGCGACAGGCGCGCCGGCGAGGCCGAGAGCGGATAGGACGACAAGGAGGCGACGAAGGGATTTCATGGGCTGGTTCGGATCGGCGCGAAGGCCTCCGGGCGCGCCGGTGGGCGGATTCGCTGACTGGATACGGGGCCATGAAGTCGTCTTCTCTGGCGGAAAGATGGAGGTGGGGGTTGGAATCAAACCAACTCATACGGCGTTTGCGGCGCCGGGCCTTCTCACTTGGCTACCCCACCGAAGGCACGGCCGGAACGGCCGTGGCTGGACAAAGAACAAAAACAGACGCGGAAGGGACTCAGATGCCGCGGCCGGGATCGGCGACCGCGGGAGCGGCGTCGTCCGCGCTGACGTCGCGCTCCGTGAACGCGCCGGCGGGGAAGAGGCGTATGTGGCGAAACACCACCCAGACCTCGTCGCCATCGCGCAGTTGGAGCTCGGCGAGGCGGAAGCGCGGCAGCTCGGCGTCGATGGTCTCGCCATTGTCGATGCGGCGAAGCGCGATGCGGCCGAAGTTGCCGGCGGAGAACACGTGCTCCACCCGCACGCGGATGCCGTGCTCGCCCTCGTAGTGGCGCTGGATGTCGAC
The DNA here is from genome assembly GCA_027482505.1 of Opitutaceae bacterium. GTDB lineage: Bacteria > Verrucomicrobiota > Verrucomicrobiia > Opitutales > Opitutaceae > IMCC26134_A. The sequence continues at coordinate 21,477 of JAIXVY010000263.1, forward strand.
ATCGTGCGGGCGCACGTAGAGCACGTCGCTGCCGGCGCCGGGGAGCTTGTGGCCGAGCGCGCCGAAGCGGTTCACGTTGCCGAGGAACTCGATGACGAAGGGAGAGGCGGGGTGGTCGTAGACCTGCTGCGGGGTGCCGACCTGCTCGATCTTGGCGTTGTTCATGACCACGACCTGGTCGGCGAGCTCGAGGGCCTCCTCCTGGTCGTGGGTGACGAAGATGGTGGTGACGCCGATCTCGCGCTGAAAATGGCGCAGCCAGCGGCGGAGATCCTTGCGCACGCGGGCGTCGAGCGCGCCGAAGGGCTCGCCGAGCAGAAGCACCTTGGGATTGACGGCGAGGGCGCGGGCGAGGGCCACGCGCTGGCGCTGGCCGCCGGAGAGCTGGGTGGGATAGCGGCCGCCGAGCTCGTCGAGCTGGATGAGCTTCAAAAGCTCCTTCACCCGGGCGTCGATCTGCTCCTTCG
>JAIXVY010000079.1 GCA_027482505.1 Opitutaceae bacterium
AGCGCGTGCAGATGTTGCCGAGGATCATCAGCGTGGCGGTGCCGCGCGACCAGCATTCGCCAAGGTTGGGACACTGCGCGCTCTGGCAAACGGTGTGGAGCTTGTGGTCGTCCACGAGCTTGCGCACGGCGTTGTAACCGGGGCCGGAGGGAAGCTTGGCGCGGAGCCAGGCGGGTTTGCGCGCGGTGTCGTTCATCTGAGGGCCGGTCAACTTGGCGACAAACGGCGCAAAAGGCACAAAAAATCTTCGGCGCGGACGGGTATTAGCCCGGCGAGGGGACCCCGATAAAGACGGGCCAACGGCTTATGAATTCCTCCGCGAAGTCCCCCCCCACCCGCTCCAAGGTCGGGCAACGCGCCCCCAACTCGACGGCGAGCGAGGTCACGGTGCCCTCCGCCGCGCTTATGCCGCAGGGCACGATGCCGCCGAAGTGGCGCAGGTCGGGCGCGACGTTGAGCGCCACCCCGTGCAGCGTCACCCAGCGGCGCACCGCCACCCCGATCGCGGCGAGCTTTCGCTCCGCCACCCAGATGCCGGTCAGTCCCTCGCGCCGCGCCGCGATCACGCCGTGGCGCGCCACGACCGCGATAAGCACGTCCTCGAGAAAGCGCAGGTAGGCGTGCAGATCCCGCCGCGCGGCGAGGCTCACGATCGGGTAGGCCACGAGCTGGCCCGGTCCGTGGTAGGTGATGTCGCCTCCGCGATTGGTTTCGTGAACCGCCACGCCTTCGCGCGCCAGCGTCGGTGCGTCCCAGAGCAGATGCTTTTCCGCGCCCGTTCTCAGGCCGACGGTGAAAACGGGATCGTGCTCCGTGAGCGCCAGCGTGTCGGGCGCGTCGCCGGCCAGCCTTCCAGCTTGCAAGGCGGTCTGCCGCGCGAGCGCGTCGGCGTAGGACGTGCGGCCCCAGCGCGCGATGACGACGGACGGCGGCTCGGCGCTCATGCGGCGATCAACGGGCCGCGGCCGGCTCGGCCGCGCGGGCGAAGGCGGCCAGATCGATCCGGCCCTCCTGGCGGGCGACGATCCCGCGCGAAAAGACGCCCGCGCCGAAGAACGTGCTCTCGATCTCGTAGCGCGCGGCGGGCTCGCGGCGGAGTTCGCCCACCAGCGGGAGAAGCGCCAGATGGCTGAGGTTGAACACCACCTCCTGCGTCGCGCTGCTCAGGCCGGCGAGTTCCAGCGGCTCGGACGTGACGGCGGCGCCGAGCGCGTGGCCGTTGAGCGTCAGCCGATGGCGCGCGCCGGAGAGGCTCAGCGGCGCGGGACCGGAGTTGGTCACGCGCACGACGAGCACGAGCCGGCTCTCGAAAGCCGTCGCGTCCAAGGGCCGGAGATCGGCGAGGCCGACCGTCACCTCGTCCGCTTCGCGGCGAAACGTCGCGCAACCGGCGAGCCCGGCGCAGGCCAGACCCAGGAGCAAAACAAGGAAACGGCGGGAGCGGTGCATGCGGACGCGGGGGAACGGGTGGTGAAAAAGGGACGCGAGGCCGCCGGGGCCTTAGCTCCAAGCGTAGTTGAAGCTGATGCTGATTCGCTCGTCCGCAACGCGGTTCTGCGCGACCTCGTGGCGCAGCCAGCTCTCGAAGAGGATCACGTTGCCCGCCTCGGCCGGATAGGTGGTGTAGAGCCGGTTCTCGTCGCGCATGTTCGGCAGCTTGGGCGGCGCGGCCATGAGGGACGACAGGCGCGGGTCCTCGAACTTGAGGCCGGGGCAGCCCGGGGGCGTGACCACATAGTAGGTGCCGCTGATGAAGCTGTTCGGATGCAGGTGCATCGAGTGCGCGGCGGTCTCGGGCATGATGTTGACCCAGCAGTCGGTCATGTGGACCTCGCGGCCGCGAAGATCCATGTCGAGGACCTTGGCGAAGGCGCGCACGTGACGGGAGAGTTTTTTCTCCAGACCCGCGAAGGTGCTGGAAAAGGTGTGCAGCCGGTTGAGCGAGGCGTAGCTCGTGTAGCCGCCGGGATAATTTTTCTCGCACCACTTGCGGCCGTCGTCGTCGAAATCGCGCAGCTGGCGGCACTCCGCCGCGAGCTCCGCGTTGAAGCGCGCGAGACCGCCGGCCTGGAGCGGCGTGCAATAGACTTGGGTCGGGAACCACGCGCGGACGGGCGCGGCGGCGGACAGCTTGGACTTGGGCATGATGGCGACAGCATGGGGCGGGCGCGCCGGGCGGAGCAAGATAGCGTTGGCACCCGGGCGCGGGCCGCCTGTCCTTTCCGTCATGCGTCTCCTACCCGTGCTGGCCGCCGCCTCGCAGGTCCCGCCCGCCGCGTGGGCCGGCCTCGCCTACGCGGGCGCCAACCTCGCGACGCTCGCGCTCTTCGCCTGGGATAAACGCCGCGCCCGCCGCGGCGCCGGGCCCGCCGGACGGGTGCGCGAGAGCACGCTGCACCTCTGGACCCTCGCCTCGGGCGGGCTGGGCGCCTTCGCCGGCCTCGCCTGGCTGCGCCATAAATCCCGCCACGCCGCGTTCTGGCTGAGCGCCTTCGCCGGCTTCGCCGCGCACGTCGGCGCGTGGGCCTGGTGGATCGCCGGCCCGGCCGTCGCGCGCTAGACGCCCCGCCATGCCCGAGCCCGCGCTGCGCATCTTCTCCGACCTGCACTTCCGCGATCCGCGCGGCGAGTTGCACGACCTCGCGGGCTTCGGGCCGCTGCTCGGAGACGCGGAGCGCGTGGTGTTCAACGGCGACTCGCTCGACACGCAGGTGCCGGCCATGGCCCGCCACGCCGACGAGCTGCTCGACTTCGCGCGACGCAGCGGACGCGAGATCGACTGGCTGAGCGGCAATCACGATCCGGATATTTCCGAGCGAGCGGAGCTGGCGCTGCGCGACGGGCGCGTGTGGGTGACGCACGGCGACGTGTTTTTCCCCGCCATCGCGCCGTGGAGCCACCACGCGGCGGAACTGCGCCGTCGCTTCGACGCCGAGGGGGCGAAAGTCCCGCGGGGTGAACTCGACCGCATCGAGACGCGCCTGCGCCTGCATCGGAAAATCAGCCTCTCGCTGCCCGAGCCGCCGCATCTTTTCCAGCCGGGGCTCTTCATGCGTTTCTACCGCGTGGCGCACGCGCTCCTTCCGCCGCGGCGCCTGCTGGAGATGCTGCGCGCATGGTCGTCCACGCCGCGCGTGGTGGCGGAGCTGGCCCGCGCCCAGCGGCCGGAGGCGCGCGTGGTCGTGCTCGGCCACACCCACTACCCCGGCGTCTGGCGCGTGCCGGGGCGGCGCGGCGCGCCGGATCTCACGGTGATCAACACCGGCTCGTTCACCAAGCCGCTGGGCGGCCTCTTCGTGGAGCTGCGCGGGGATCGCCTGCGCGTGGTTCGCGTCGCGCGCCGGGACTGCGCCTTTGTCGAGGGACGAACGATGGCGGAGTTCTCGCTCGCCTAGGCGTCCCCGCAGCGCGCGCGCCCATCTCAAACCAGCGGCGATAAGCGCGGGCGCTCGCTTTCCGGACAAACCCGGTTTCAGGGTTTCGCCTTCGCGCATGTCCGGCTGCCCCTTTCACGCCTCCGCTTCAGTTCTCCCGCCTTCCGCCGCCGGTCCGTCGTCCGGCGGCGCGGCGGACGAGCTGGATTTTCTGGCCGAGCTGCATGACGGCGCGAATCTGGCTCGCAGGCGGGCGGCGTATGGCGCCGCGCTCGCCGCCGGCCGGCCCGCCCCTTTTTCGGCCGAGGAGCTGCGCCACGCCGCCCGCGTGGGCTGGCGCAACCACGCGCGGTGCATAGGCCGGCTGCATTGGCGCGGACTGGACGTGCGCGACCACCGCCACCTCGACGACGCCGATCAGATCGCCGCCAGCCTGCGGGAACATCTCGCGCTCGCGCAAAACGACGGCGCGGTGCGCCCCGTGATGACCGTGTTCGCGCCGCCCGAGACCGCGGGCGGACCCGTCCCGCGCATGATCAATCATCAATTGTGCGCCTACGCCGGCCACCGCGCGGCGGACGGCGCGGTGCGGGGCGATCCGAAAAACGTCGCGCTCACCGAGCGCGCCTTGGCGCTCGGCTGGAATCCTCCGGCGGAGCGCGGCCGCTTCGATCTGCTGCCGTGGATCATCGCCGGGCGCGACGGACGGGAACGCCTTTTCCCGCTGCCGGCGGGCTTGGTTCGCGAGGTGCCGCTGCGGCATCCCGACCTGCCGTGGTTCGAGGAGCTGGGCCTGCGCTGGTATGCGGTGCCGGTGATCGCCGACATGGTGTTTCGCGCCGCGGGCACGGACTTCCCCTGCGCGCCCTTCAACGGCTGGTATATGGGCACCGAGATCGGCGCGCGCAATCTGGCCGACCCCGACCGCTACGACCAGTTGCCCGTCATTGCGGAAAAGCTCGGCCTTGATCGCCGTCGCAACCGCGCGCTCTGGAAGGACCGCGCGCTGGTCGAGCTCAACGTCGCCGTGCTGCACTCCTTCGAACGCGAAGGCGTGAAGATCGTGGACCACCACGCCGCGTCGGCGGAGTTCATGAAGTTCTACGAGCGCGAGCGCTCCGCCGGCCGCGAGGTCTCCGCGCGCTGGGACTGGATCGTGCCGCCGCTCTCGCCCGCGACCACCGAGGTCTACCACACCCCGATGAGGGAGATCGCGCGCTCGCCCGATTTCCTCACCCGCGCCGAGGTGGCGGCGGTGAAATAGTTCGCCTACGCTTGGTCTTTCGCCACGGCTCCGGGCGGCCCCAGTTTTCCCCGCCCCTTCGGCGTTCCACCACCCCGAGCCATGTCCGCTTCCTCCCCCGCCCCCTCCGCGCGCCGCTGGCGTTCGGTCGTCACGATAGCCATCTCGCGCACGATCGACGACACCGAATCGGGGCTGATGAACAACCTGTTCCCGGTCATCCGCGCCGCGCTGGGGCTCACGCTCGCGCAGCTCGGCGTGCTCGCCGCCATCCCGCGTTTCGCGCGCATGATCTTCGGCCCGCTCTGGTCGATGGCGGCGGATCGCTGGGGCCGCAAACGCGTGCTCGTTTTCGCCACCGGCGGCTGGGGCGTGTGGACCGGCCTCGTCGGCCTGGCCCAGAATTACGAGCAATTGCTCCTGCTCTACGCCATCGGCGCCATCGGCACGGTGGCGGGCGAGCCGATCGCCAACGGCCTGATCGCAGACCACTTTAAAAACAACGAGCGCGGCAAGGCCTACGGCTGGCTGCGCAGCCTCTCCTCCTTCGGCTCGCTCGCGCTCACCCCGGTCATCGCCCAGTTCTCCCGCACGCCCGACGGCTGGCGCCACGGGCTGTATCTCATGGGCGCGCTCAGCGTGCTCAGCGGCATCGCCATCGCGCTCTGGGTGCACGAGGCCGAGCCGGAGAAGAAAAACGAGGCGCCCCGTCCACGCCCAGCCTTCGGCTGGCGCGACGCAGCCTCGCTTTGGCGCATCCCCACGTTTCGCCTGCTGGCGGGGAGCGTGCTGATGGTGACCAGCATCGTGATGATGCCTTTCATGGTGACCTTCTTCGTCGAGGTGCGGGGCTGGACCACGGCGGACGCGAATTTCCTTCAGGGGGCTTTCACCGCGGGCTGGATGCTCAGCTCGGTTCTGGGCGGATTCCTCGGCGACTGGTTCGAGCGCAGGCTCGGCCCGAAGGGGCGCGTCGTGCTCATGCAGCTCTATCTGGCGGCCTTCGCCGCGGGCAGCTTCCTGGTGTTTCAGATCGACTGGGGACGCGGCCCCGCCGCCTATCTGGTGCTGATGGGCTTCGGGCTTATCGGTTCGGTGGGCTTCTCGGGCGTGGTGCTGCCGATGGTCTCCCACGTGGTGCCGGGCGTGTCGCGCGCCACCGCGTTCGCCCTGCTGTTCTCCCTGCTTCAGGGCATGTTCGCCGGCATCCTTTCGCTCGCCGCGGGCCGAATAGCCGACGGCATCGGCCTGCCGGGACTCATGCTCTGGGTCGTGACCGTGCCCTACGCGGTGAACGCCGTTTACTGGACCCTGTTTCATCGCGCGTATCCCGTGGACCGCGCGCGCCAGGAAAGCGCTGATCTGCCCGGCGCGGCGGCATGAGGCTCCCCTCTCGGGTTTTTCTCGCGCTGGGAATGACTGCGGCGGCCCTGGCCGCCGGCGGTTGCGTCGTCGGACGAGCGGTGGCCGCGCCGGTGAAACTCACCGCCAAGACGGTGATCGTGGCCGGCGAGACGACCGGGGCGGTGGTATCGAGCGGCGGAAAAATCATCGGCAGCGGGGCGCGGGCGCTCGGCGCGGCGGGCAGCGTCGGCCTGGACGCGGCGGCGAAGCTGGCGCGCGAGGACATGGTGACATTCGTCAACGCCTCCGACGGTCGCGTGAGTCGCGTGGCGTGGCGCGAAGGCATGCGGCTGGGCGCCGCGGCCGCCGCGGGCCGGGTGGCGCTGGCGGGGCGCGGGCTGGAGCTTATCCGCGACGGTCGCGTGGTGCTCGCGGCCAGGCACGCGGCCGAGGCGATAGTGGCCGCGGGCGACGTCGTCCGGCTCCTGCGCTAGACGCCGCGGGTGGCTCAGCGCAGGATCGAGACCGCTCCGCTCTCCAAATCATAGCGGGCGGCGACCACCTGGAGCTTTCCCGCCTTCACCGCTTCGGCGAGGATGGGCTGGGACTCCACCACTCGCCTGGCCATGAGAAGCGCGTTGCCGCGCACGGTGTTGTCCACCTTGTCGCCCGGCTGACCGTCGGCGGCGCGGGCGGACGGTTCGATCGCCTCGACGATGGCGTGAATGTGGCCGGGGGCCTCGCCGCCGGCCACCGTGGCGGCGACGGCGCCGCACTTGGAGTGGCCCATCACCACGATGAGCGGCACGTGCAGATGCTCGACCGCGTATTCCATGCTGCCGAGGACGTCGTCGTCCACCACGTTGCCGGCGTTGCGAATGACAAAAAGTTCGCCGAGCCCCTGGTCGAAAAGGATCTCGGGCGGGACGCGCGAGTCGGCGCAACCCAGCACGATGGCAAAGGGATGCTGGGCCTTGGCGACCGATTCGCGCCGGGCGGAGTCTTGCGCGAGATGAAGCGCGGCGTTGCCCGTATAACGCTGGTTGCCCGCCAGCAGGCGCGCCAGGGAAGCCTCGGCGGCGGCGGCGCCGGCCGGAGCCTCGGCGGCGCTCAGGACGCCGGCGGCCAAAACGCAGAAAAGAAGGGCTACGGGGAATGTCTTCATAAAAAACGGAATCCTCCCCGCGAGGGGAGAGACGCGTTCTTTATCGTCACAAACCTGAGCCGCCTGAACCGGGCGACGCGCTTTTACGTAGAAAGCACTGCCAGCCCGGGCGCCTACCGCGCCGGAGCCACGCCCTCGGAGGTCATGATCACGCGCCTGATCGTGCCGTCCTCGTTGTAGTGAAGATAGTCGATGCAGACGGAGCGGCGGTAGCTGCCGCCGTGAGGCTGGATGGCGCCGTTGTGGTAGATGAAATAATCGCGTCCCTTGAAGTGGATAATCGCGTGGTGATTGGTGTTACAGTTGCCCGCGATCTCGTTGATCAGGCCGCGAATTTGCCAAGGGCCGGTCGGCTTGTCGGAGGTCGCGTAGACCGTCTTCTCGGGGAAATCAGTCGAGTAGGTCAGATAGTAGATGCCGTTCCGCTTGTAGACCCACGGTGCCTCGGTGAACCGCGCGATCTCGCTCACGGTGTGGATGGGCCCGTCGAGTTCGGTCATGTTGGGCTTCAGCTTCGCCCAGCGGCACTTCGTGTTGCCCCAATACAGATAGGCCTGGCCGTCGTCGTCGATGAACACGGTGGGATCGATGTCGTCCCACCAGATGTCCACGTCGGTCGTCATGTCGTTCGTGATCAGGGCGGAGCCGCGCGCGTCGACAAAGGGCCCCGTGGGCGAGTCTGAAACGGCCACTCCGATGGCCATGCCGTTCACGGTGGCGTGGGCGACGGTCGCGTAAAAATAAAACTTCCCGTCACGCTCGACCACTTGGCTGGCCCACGCGCTGCCCTTGGCCCACTTGAAGTCTGTCGGAGCGAGCGGCGAGCCGTGCGGGGTCCAGTTCACCATGTCGTCCGACGAGTAGCAGAGCCAGCGGTTCATGACGTAATCATGATGCTTGGGCGGAGCCTCGTCCTGGCCGACATACAGGTAGACGCGACCGTCGTGGACGAGCGCGGCAGGGTCGGCGGTGTAAACGTCGCTGATGATGGGATTGGCCGCCCGCACGGCTTCTGGCTTAACGAAAATAGCGGACGCCAGGGCGAGCAGAGGCAGTAGACTCCAGGGTTTCATCCCCGACAACCAACCCCGGGGCCTGAATCCATCTCAATGCGATAAGCGCCGCTTCCGCCCTCGGGGCAAAACCTCGCGACAATACGTCAATCTACCGCGCCCCTATCAATTGCCCCGCGATCAGGCCCGCAGACGCAAACCTCTAACCGGTGCTAAAGTTATTCGCTGATACAACGATGAAGAAAGCTGGCCCTTTTTAAGGCAAATTATTCGCCCTCAGAACTAAATATGGAAACATCCGCTACGTCCCCCGTCGCCACCGTAATGATCGTCGAGGACCAGACCGTGGTCCGCCAGATGCTGGCGATGATGATCGACACGCTTGGCGCCTACAAGGTCGTCGCCCAGACGGGCTCGGCCGCGGAAGGCCTGCGGCTCGCTTCCTCACTTCAACCGAGGATAATCATACTGGATTGGTTTCTCGGGCGAGAAAGCGGCTGGGACTTTCTCGACGGCCTGCGTCTGCGCGACCTGAAGCCCATCGTGCTGGTTTTTTCCGGGAACATCTCCGCCGCGGTGGTGCGCAAGGCCCTTCAGAACGGCGTGCACGGATTCATCGACAAGACCGCCGACGTGGCGGCGTTCCGCGAGGCCCTGGCCACCGTCGGCTCGGGGCGCACCTATCTGGGCGAATCCGCCTCGCAGGCCCTTTCCGTCCCAGGCTCCGGAAACGACCCGGCGGGCGAGCCGCACCCGCTCACCGACCGCGAGCTGGAGGTCCTGAAGCTCGTGGCGGAAGGCTCCTCCTCTCAGGAGATCGCCGACCGCCTGGGCATCAGCATCCGCACCATCAATTCCCACCGCGCTTCCATCATCCGCAAGACCCGCCTCCAATCCGTGGCCGAGCTCACCCGCTACGCCTGGGAACTCGGGCTGACCGCGCCCTTGCGCTACACCAGCCCGGATCGCGGGGCGGGCCCCACCTGATTCGAACAGTCCGGCAACGGCCGGGGTTGCCGGCGGCGCCACGGGCGACTGGTCTCGCCGCATGCCCCGCCCCCACCCCGAGCGCGCGCCTCTGGCCCGCCTGTTTTTCAGCCTCTTTTTCGCCGGCTGCGCCTTTGCGGCCGCCGCGCCGGCTCGCGCCGGCGATCAAAACGTCCGCGCCCACGGCGCCAAGGGCGACGGAACCACGCTGGACACCGCCGCCATCCAGCGCGCCATCGACGCGGCCGCCGCCCAGGGCGGGGGCACGGTCATCCTGCCCGCCGGCGATTACCTCTCCTTTTCCCTCCGCCTGCGCAGCCACGTGGGCCTCCGCCTCGATCACGGCGCCGTCCTGCGCGCAGCCACCCCCGGCAAACACCCCGGCGCCTACGACCCGCCGGAGCCCAACCCGTGGGATATGTATCAGGATTTTGGACACAGCCACTGGCGCAACAGCCTGATCTGGGGCGAGGACGTCGAGCACGTCTCCATCACCGGCCCGGGCCGCATCGTCGGCGAGGGCCTCACCCGCCGCGGTCCCGGCCCCCGCCGCGCCGAGCGCCCGGGCGACACGCCCACCACCCTGAAGGACGCCGCCGACGCCGCCCGCGCCGTCGACCCCGAGGGCAAGGGCGCCGCCTGGAAAAACGAGTTCGACGGCATGATCGGCGAGGGCAACAAGGCCATCGCGCTCAAGCTCTCGCGCCACGTCGTCCTGCGGGACATCACCATCGTGAACGGCGGCCACTTCGCCCTGCTCGCCACCGGCGTCGACAACCTGCTGATCGAAAACGTCACCGTCGACACCCTGCGCGACGGTTTCGATATCGACGCCTGCCGCCACGTCCGCATCGCCAACTGCTCCGTCAACTCCCCCAACGACGACGCCATCGTCCTCAAAAGCTCCTTCGCCCTGGGCTTCGCCCGCGCCACCGAGAACGTCGCCATCGTCAACTGCCATGTCAGCGGCTTCGACCCCGGCACCCTGCTCGACGGCACCCGCGGCCGCACCCAGCAGCTCGCGCCCGACCGCGACCGCGTCACCGGCCGCATCAAGTTCGGCACCGAGTCCAACGGCGGTTTCCGCAACATCACCATCTCCAACTGCGTCTTCGAACGCAGCCGCGGCATCGCGCTCGAGACCGTCGACGGCGGCCCGCTCGAGGACGTCAACATCTCCGACATCGTCATGCGCGACGTCACCACCGCGCCCATCTTTCTGCGCGTCGGCGCGCGCATGCGCGGCCCCGAGGGCGCGCCCGTGGCCGGCATGCGCCGCGTCCGCCTGAGCAACATCACCGTCTACGACGCCGACCCGCACTACTCCTCCATCATCGCCGGCCTGCCGGACTCTCCCATCGAGGACATCGAGCTGAGCAACATCCGCGTCGTCTCCGCCGGCGGCGGCACCGCCGAGCAGGCCGCCCGCGAGTTGCCCGAAAACGAGCGCGCCTACCCAGAGCCCTCCATGTTCGGCGTCACCCCGAGCCACGGCTTCTACATCCGCCACGCCCGGGGCGTCCGCGTGCGCGACGCGCGCTTCACCACCCTCTCTCCCGACGCCCGGCCCGCCTTCGTGATCGAACAGGCGGAGAACCTCGTCTTCGACGGCGCCGAGGGCGTCCGCGGCCCCGGCGAGGGCGCCGACTTCGTGGTCAGGCGCGTGCGCGACGTGCTCGTGCGCAACCGGCCCGGCCACCCCGACCGCCTGGTGGAGAGCGCGGAACGAGAGGAATTCTGAAACCATTTCACGCCCCGGACGTCTGAGCTTGGGTATCCTTCGTCACCTCCCCGAGACCCTATGAAATCCCAATCCCTCCTCGCCCGCGCCGGCCTCCTGGCCGCCGCGCTTTGCCTGATCTCCGCCCCGGCCCTTCGCGCCGAAAACGAACAAAAGCCCGAGAAGCCGCTCTCCTCCGCCCAGAAAAAATTCGACCAGGACGGCGACGGCAAGCTCAACGCCGACGAGGCCGCCGCCTACAAGGCCGCCCGCGCCGCCGAAAAGAAGGCCATGCTCGAGAAGTATGACACCGACAAGGACGGCAAGCTGAGCGACGAGGAAAAGGCCGCCGCCAAGGCCGATCGCGAAAAGCAAAAGAAGAACAAGGAAAAGCACGGCGAATAAGCCGCCGCCGCTCCTCTCCGGATCTCGCGCGGGCCCGGAAACGGGCCCGCTTTTTTGCCCGAGGAACGCGCCTCGTCCGCTCAAAGCCCGGGCAAGGCGCGCCTCACCTCCAGCCCGAGCGCGTGCAACGCCTGGTTGATGTCGCGCAGGAAAAACACCAGCGCGCCCAACAGCAGGCCGATCGCCGCGACGAAGAGCGCCAGCAGCAGCGGCCCCGCCTCCAGCCCAGTCAGCGCGCTCAGAAAGATCGCCGCCACCAGCAGGCCCGAGACGAACATGCTCAGGCTGGTCAGCGACACCGCCATGCGCACCAGCTTCGCCCGGCCGAAGAGTATCCGCAGCTGGATCTCCACCTGCGCGCGATCATCCCCGCTCGCGCCCCTGGCCTGCCCGGCGAGTATGCGCGTGCGATCCACGATCCGCCCCAACCGATTTGTCATCGTGAGCAAAAGCGAGCCGAGGCCGGTGATCAAAATCACCGGCGTGATCGCCGACTGGATCAAAGGCAGAAGCGCGTGGGAAGCGAGGGCCATGCAACCACTCCGCCCGCCGGCGGCCGCGTTGGCAACTGCTCCGCTCGCCCTCCCCGCTAATCTGGCGCCCCCGGCCTCCACGCGTGTCGCAACGCGCCTCCCGCCAGCCCCGCCGCGCACCCGAGCGCGGTTTCCAGCAACCTCGCCTGCAACAACACCCCCGGCGGCGTCGACCGGCTTCCCGCCTCCGCCAGCAGTATGGCGAGCGGAGTGATGAACATCGCGGCAAGCGCGTAGTGCCTGGTCACGGTCGACTCCACCGCGAACATCAGCGCCATCGCCAGCGCGCACACCGCCCACGCGTCCGGCCTCGTCGCCAGCACGAGCCAGGCGATTCCCATCCCCGCGACCGTGCCGACCACGCGATGCAGTTTTCTCCGCCACACCGCCCGCAGCGTGGCGCCTTGCAGCACCGCCACGCACGCCACCGGCGCCCAGTAGGGTTTTTCCATCCGCCACATTTCCGCCGCCCCGAGCGCCAGACCCGCCGCGCCGCCGACCACGATCGCGTCCGCCCACGGCCGCCCCGGAGGCGCTTTGGCCGGCGAAAACCCGCCGTGCTCTCCTCCCCGATGCCGCACCCGGCAACAATGCAATGCGCCCACCCCCAACGCTCCGAGCGCGCCCAGGGCCACCCAGGCCGTCCGGAGCAAAGGCCCATCCGGCGCTCCCGGCGCATAGGCGCCGATCGCCGCCGCCATCACGAAAAACAAGGCCCCCGGCGGCCCCATCCCCGCCTTGCGCGTCGCCAACGCGGCCGCCGCGGCCAAGCCGGCCACCACCATAGCCCGCCAGGCCTCCGCCGACGCGCTCGCCGCGCCCGCCAGAAAGCTCGCCGTCAAACCGACGGCGCACACCGCCAGCCGCGTCATGCGCCATCGCGCGTCACCACCATAGGACGCCGCCGCCGATTCCATCGGCAGGTAAAGAAATGCCAGCCCGCCGAGAGATCCCGCGACTCCGGCATCCAGACGCCCCAGCGCCGCCCCCGCGGCCAGCGGCATCCCCACCGCCAACGCCGCCGCGCACGGCATGGTCCAAGGCCGGTCGCTGACCTGTATCGTCGCCAGATGCCTAGCCTCCTCGCGCGCCCAGGCTCGCAGCCGAGCAGTGCAAGACGCTTCTCCGGAATGGTTCATCGGCAGAAAGCACAACTCCGGATCGCGCAGCTGGCAATTCGCGCCCGAGGGCTTGCGCCGCCGTCAGGTAAAAACCACGAAAAGCCGGTTTTTTGTGCTCTCCAGCCATCCGGCGCATACGGCATGCTGTAACTTCCCAATCCCATGCCAAATTTAGTCCGGCTCAGGGCTCCGCGCCGCGTCCTCTTCGCCCTTCTTGGCCTGCTTGCCGCCCTTCCCCGCGCCACGGCCCAGTCCGCCGCCGACGAAACCTGGCTCCTGCCCGACGCCGGCCAGCCCCGCGCCTTCGTTACCGTGCGGGACCGCGTGGCCATTCGCGGAACCGACGGGCGCGTGCGCCATCAGCCCACGCCCCCCGCGGCCGATCTCGCGGGCGTCGCCCGCCAGGCCCGCGCCCTTCGCCCCGCCGCGGGCGAAAGCGTTGAGCTCATCCTCGTGGAAAACGGCGCCTCCCCGGACGACACGCATCGCGTGCGCTACGTGCGCCACGAGGTGGTGGTCGAGGCGGACAGCGCCGAGGCCGCGCGCGCCGCCGCCGCCGCCGCGGGGCTCATTTACCTCAGGCCCGCCGCCGTCCCCGGCTTTCACCTGCTTTCCGCCTCCGGCTCGGCCGAGGCCTTGAACGCACTTCCCGTCCTCGCCGCCCGCGCCGACATCCGCCGCGCCCTGCCTTCCCTCGCCCGCCAGCAGGCCAAGCGCCTTGTCCCCAACGACACCTACTTCACCAGCCAGTGGCACCTGCGCAACACCGGCCAGTCCTCCGGCCTCGCCGGCACGGACGTCAACGTGATCAACGTCTGGGATACCTACCGCGGCGCCGGCCAGCGCATCGCCATCGTCGACGACGGCCTCCAAACCGCGCACCCCGACCTCGCGCCCAACGTCGACACCGTCAACGCCCGCGACTGGAACGACTCCACCGTCGACGATCCCAACCCCAACGTCACCGTCGACGACCACGGCACCGCCTGCGCGGGCGTGGCCGCCGCCCGCGGCAACAACGGCGTCGGCGTCTCGGGCGCCGCCCCCGAGGCCACGCTCGTCGGCCTGCGCCTCATCGCCGCCACCACCACCGACACCCAGGAGGCGGAGGCGATGGCTTGGAAAAACGACATCATTCAAATCAAGAGCAACTCGTGGGGCCCCAACGACGACGGCCTCACCCTCGAGGCGCCCGGACCGCTCACCGCCGCAGCCTTTGCCACCGCCGCCACCACCGGCCGCGGCGGTCTCGGCACCATCTTCGTCTGGGCCGGCGGCAACGGCAAGGCGGCCAACGACAACTCCAACTACGACGGCTACGCCAACTCGATCTACACCATCGCCGTCGGCGCCGTCACCAACACCGGCGCCCAATCCTACTACAGCGAACCCGGCGCCAATCTCGTCGTCTGCGCGCCGTCCAACGGCGGCGCGGACCCCGGCATCACCACCACCGACCTCATCGGCAACAACGGCTACAACACCGGCGTCGCCGGCAATCTCGCCGATGTCGCCTATACCAATGATTTCGGCGGCACCTCCTCCGCCACCCCGCTGGTCTCCGGCGTCATCGCCCTCCTCCTCCAGTCCAAACCCACCCTCGGCTGGCGCGACGTGCAGGAGATTCTCATGCGCTCCGCCACCCAGGTTTCGCCGACCGACTCCGACTGGTCGACCAACGCGGCCGGCCTGAAGTTCAACCACAAGTTCGGCGCCGGCATGGTCAACGCCTCCGCCGCCATCGCCCTCGCGCAAAACTGGACCAACCTTCCCGCCGCGACTTCCCAGAACCTCGCCCGCGCCTCCCTCGCCCAGGCCATCCCCGACAACAGCGCCACCGGCACCGCCGTCACCTTCGACCTCTCCAACAACGCCAACCTTCGCGCCGAGCACGTCACCGTCACGGTCAACATCACCCACGCCAGCCGCGGACACCTCGCCGTCACCCTGACCTCGCCCCAGGGCACGGTCAGCCGCCTTGCCGAGAAACACTCGGACATCGGCGACAACTACGCCAACTGGACCTTCATGACCGTGCGCAACTGGGGCGAGCCCACCCAAGGCGTATGGACCCTGCGCGTCTCCGATCTCACTTCCGGCACCACCGGCACGCTCACCTCCGCCACCCTCACGGTCTACGGAACGCCCGCCGCTCCGCTCAACCGTCGCCCCGCCGTCACCGCCGCCGGCCTCGGCTCGGGCGAACTCTTCGCGGAAAATCCGCTCGCGCTTTCCGGCCTCGCCGCCGCCGACCCCGACGGCGACGCCTTCACGCTGGCCTACCAGTGGCAAAGCTCGACCGACAACATCACCTTCGCAGATGTCTCGGGAGCCACCGCCGCCTCGCTCCCGGCCGACCCCGCCCGCGCCGGCCGCCATGTGCGTTGCCGCATCACCGCCTCCGACGCCGGCGGTTCCGGCGCGGCCTTCCTCACCGAATCCCGCTTCCTCAATCGCCGCCCCGCCCTCGTCGCCGCAACCGGCTCCGCCTACGCCTACGATTCAGAACTGCCGCTCAACAACCGCTCCGGCTCCTTTTCCCGCCCCGCCCTCATCAACGAGTTCAGCCAAGGCAACGGCGGCAGCAAAGAGTGGATCGAAATCCTTTTCCTGCAAAACACCGATGCCCGCGGCTGGACCTTGGCCGACGCCTCGGCGACCACTTCCCTCACGTTCTCCCAAAACGCCCTTTGGTCCAACATCCCCGCCGGCACGCTGCTGGTCGTTTACAACAACGCGGATCGCGACACCGTTTTGCCCGCCGACAAAACCACGCTCCCCACGCCCGGCAGCCTGGTCATCGGCCATAACAACACTTCTTTCTTCAGCGGCCTCTGGCCCGCCCTGGGCAACAGCGGCGGCGATCGCGTGGTGCTGCGCGGCGCCGACGCCTCGCTCATCGACGGTGTCTCCTACGGCACCGACAGCGCCCACACGCCGAAGCTCGGCTTGGTCAGCGCCAACCAATCCGCCTCCTTCCGTGGCGACACCGACGCCGGCGCAGAGGCCGTGGCCGGGTGGAGCGTCCTGAGCGCAGCCTCCGGCATCGCCACTCCCGCCCAAGGCAACGGCACCGTGAACGCCACGTTCATCTCCAACCTTCGCTCCGGCGCCTTTAACCAGCCGGCGCTCTTCGGCTTCGGTTCCGCCAGCCAGACGCCCGCCGGCCTCGCCATCGACCCCGCCACCGGCGTCCTCTCCGGCACTCTCACCGCCGCTCCCGGCGTCTACGCCATCGTGATCGAACGCAGCAACGGCGCCGAGGTCGTCTCCCAGACCGTGCGCCTCCTCGTCACCGCCGCCGACGGCTCCGCCACCATCCCCGCCGGCTCCACCTGGTCGCCCAATCTCGCCACCACCCTGCCCGGCTCCCTGACCGTCTTCGGCACGCTCGATACCGCAGGCCGGGCCCTCGTCATCCCCGGCGCGCTCACCCTCTCCGGCGGCTCCGCGCTCAACGCCGCCCCCGGCTCCATCCGCTACGGCTCCCTCTCCGGCGGCACGCTCCCCGGCGACGCCTCCTCGCTCGCGCCCGCCGGCTTCGCCGAATGGATCGCCGGCTACCCCGCCCTCTCCGGCGCCGCCGCCCTTCGCTCCGCCGATCCCGACGGCGACGGCCAGTCCAACTTTGCCGAGCACGCCTTCGGCACCCACCCAGGAGACGCCGCCTCGCGCTTCGCCGGCCCCTTCGTCGCTCGTTCCGGCGCTCGCCTGAACGTCACCTTCCCCCGCGGCGCCTGGCCCGCGCTTCGCTACTCCGTCCAAGCCAGCTCCGACCTTTCCACCTGGACCGAGATCTGGTCCAGCCAAGGCGCGGCCAACACCGCCGGCCCCGTCACCGTCAACGACGCCCAGGACATCCCCGCCTCCGGCCCGCGCTTCCTCCGCGTGCTCGTCACGGAACCCTGAGCCACCGCAAGGCTAGGGGAAAATTCCCCCGGATTTTTTCCCGATGGGCTTTGCGCGAGCGAGGCTTCGCGTCATGATCGCGCGTTTCCGTGCCCGGCTTCGCTCCACGCGAGGTCCGGGGTCCGGCCATATCGCAATATTTTATCAG
>JAIXVY010000466.1 GCA_027482505.1 Opitutaceae bacterium
CCGGGGGTGCGGCCCAGCATGCGCTTGGCCTCGTCTCCGACCGCGCGGACCTTGCGGGTTTGCGTATCCAGCGCGACCACCGAGGGTTCGCGCAGGACAATGCCCTTGTCCTTCACGTAAACGAGCGTGTTGGCGGTGCCCAGATCGATGCCTATGTCGTTGGAAAAATAGCCGAGGAGAGAAGACATTTTTAGCTTTGTATATGGGCGCGTGCAGCGGCGGCCGCCGGACTTTTCGCGGTCGCATGCAATTGGCGCGTGCGCAGGGTGTCAAAACGTAAAACCTGCGTCCCTCGCGCGTTTTGGCAGGGAGGCGCCCGAGTGTCTGGCGGGTATCCTTGGATAAAATACGCGCAGGCCGGATGTGATCAGGACCTTGGCTGGCATGCGTAATGCGTATCGGGGCGTAGTTACCGTATACAATGCCCAGTCCCAAACTCGCATCCAACATGACCAACGCAGCTGTGCAGCAGATAATGCAGGCCCCCAATGTGCTCGGATACGTGCAATGCTCGGAATCGGGCGACGTGATCGTGCAAGAGGGCAACGAGGTGGACGTGCTGGCGAACGTGCTGGTCTACTTTCAGCAGGTCGCGCAGTTGATCGGCGACTCCTTTGGTTTGGAAGACTTTCAAGAGGCCCAGATTCAGGGCCGGTCGCTCACGGTTGTTTGCCTGCCGCATCAAGGTGGGGCGGTCGGTGTAATACTCAATTCGAGCACCACGCTGAATGAAACCGTGGCGCTCGTCCGCCAAGTCCTCGCCGCCTCATAACCCAATCCCGTTTCTCCCATGGAAATCTCCAAGCTCTTCGACAACATCCTCGATCTTCCGGGCATCGAGGGGGTCTGTTTGTTCGGTTCCGAGGGCCAGATGTATCTAAATCGCCTTCCGTCTTTTCTCTCAAACGAGCTGTTCGCAGACGCGCAGCGCCGGATCGTGGCGATGTATGAGACGATGGATGAGAATTTTCTGCCCTGCGACGACTACATGCTAAGGTTCAGCGACCGCTGGCTTCTTCTTCGTCGCACCGAAAAGCAGGTGCTCCTCGTGCTCGGCGGCGAGAAGGCCAATCTGGCTTCCACGCGCATGGTCACGAACATGACCTTAAAACATCTCACGCCCGCGGTCATCGCCGAGTTGGAAGCGCCGGGCCGAGGCGTCCAGGCTCCCGCGGCCAGTTCCGCCGCGCTGAAGCCCGCTGCGCCAATCGTCTCCGGCTCGCCTTCTCCGGCGGAGCCGGCACCCGCTCCGGTCGTCCCGTCGGGCGCCGCCCCGATGGACGGGGCCAAACCGGTCCGCATGTATAGGGGCCGGGCCTACTAAACACCGCTTTTTTGGTTCTCGCGACAGTCGCTTTGCCGAACTCCGGCAACGTGGCTGCGCTTTGAGCCGTTCCTCTCCGCTCCATGCAGATCAATGCGGCGTTGTGCATACCGGAGGCTCGCCTGCGCGGCCTGTTTTCCTTGTTGCTGACCGATGCCGGCGCGTTGGTCGCCTCCTGTCCCGATGGCGATGAGATGCAGCGAGTGCTGGAGACTCGGTTTTGCCGGCTATGCGTCATCGCGCATGGAGCCGTGCCCGATCTCGAGGAGTTTTTGGCCAAGGCCAGGGGGCATTCGCCCGACACGAGATTTTTGCTCATCGCCGCCCGTGAGGAGGTGGACGCCGTGCTGCCGCTTTTTTCCCACGGTCTAAGCGACGCGCTCCTGCAGCCGATCAACCCGAAACGCGCCGTAGCGGCCATTCACAAACTGCTGGGCGCTTCCCCGGCTCCAGTCTCTCCGCCAAGCCAGGGTTCGGGCGCCAGCTTTCCACCCTTTTCAAGCGAAGGCGTCCATCGCCCGGTGCATTTGGTGGCAAGATCCGCCGCGATGCGCAGAATGCTCAACGAGCTTTGGGCGGCGCGGACCGATCCGGTGGGCGTCGTCCTGCGTGGCGAGCCTGGGGTGGAGTTCGAGCTCGCGGCGCGGGAATTCCAGGCGATGGGGGGCGACGCTAACGGTGGATTGGTGGTGATCGGGGCCGCCGAACTGGAAGTCGAGACGCTGGCTACCCAGATCTCGCTGGACCGCCTAAACGAGGGCCCGCCCCGCACCTATTTCATTCCGGAGCTTGAGCGGCTCCGCAAAGAACAGGAGAAGCCCCTTCTCGAGTATCTGCGGCGCGCGCGGAGGCATCGGGAAAAGGAAAAGCCGCTGCGCGTCGTGTTCGCCACGACTTCCGGGGACACCGCCGATTTGAGCGGCGACGGCGAATTCCTGGAGGAGCTGCAATTCATCGTTCCGGTGGTGGTGAATGTGCCGCCGCTGCGCGAGCGCCGCGAAGACATAGAGGCGATCGTGCGTTGGGTGCTGGCCGATCTCACCGCCATTTTCCCTTCTTATCGTGCGCGGTCCGTGCATCCGGCCGCCATGCAGTGGCTCGTGGCCAGAACGTGGAGAGGAAATCATCAGGAGCTTGTGGCGGCGATACGGCAGGCCGTGTCCGACTGCCCGAGCAGGGAAATCGTGGCGGCGCATTTCGGGCGTTTGACCGAAGCGCGCGCGGATGCCGAAGAGGTGGCGGCCGCGCGCGTGCTCGCCGCGGTGGAGCGGGCGGCGTCCCGCTCGATTTAGGGGCGGGTCGCGTATATTGCGGAATTGATCCGACGCCCGGAGTTTGTCCGTTTGGCGCCATGGCCAAAGCGAACGCCACCGTCCGGGTTTATTACGTCCTGCCCTGCTGTCTTCTGTTGCTCAATCTCGTCAACGCGGTGGTCGGCTACCAGGCGGAGCGCATTGCCGATCCGTGGCTGCGCACGGCGGCGGTAATGGGCCTCGTTTTGTTTGGCGGCTCTCTCGTGGCGTTTTTCATCGCGCCGGGAATCGAGGCGCTGGTGCGCTGGCTGCAGCGGACCAGCCGGGCGCGTGCAGGCGGAATGGGCGAGGCCTGTTTCCTGGCCGCGATGGGCGCGGGCGTTTTTTGGCTTTATTTCATTCTCTGCAATCGCGGGGTGGGGGCGATGTTGCCGGCGGGCTGGCGACATCCCTGAGGCTACGGCTCGCAAAGGGCCTTAAAAGCGGGTGCGAGTCTGCCCGAGGGTTGCATAAGCGACGCGCGCCCCTCTTTTCTCCGCCTCATGAACGGCGTGGCTTTCATCCAAGACTTGGCGGTCATTCTGGCTTCGGCGGCGGCTTTGGGCTGGGTTTGTCAGCGCGTGGGGTTGTCCGCGGTGGTCGGCTATCTCGTCGCCGGCATGCTCGTCGGTCCTTACACGCCGCCGTTTTCTTTGGTCACCGATCAGTCGAGCATAGCGACGGCGGCGCAGGTGGGGCTGGTCTTTTTGATGTTTTCCATCGGCCTGCGGCTGAGTCTGCGCAGGCTGCAACGGCTGGGCGCGGGGCTCGTGCTTGCGGTCGTCCTGGGCGCGGTGTGCACCTACTTTTCCACCCGCGCGCTGGGCGCGGCGATAGGCCTGAACGCGACGCAAACCTTGTTTCTCGCGGCCATGCTGATGGTCTCTTCGTCGGCCATCATCGGCAAGGTGTTGCACGAGACGGGTTCGGCGCACGAGCGGCCGTCGCAATTGGCCATGGGTGTAACCGTGCTGGAGGACGTGGTGGCGGTGGTGATGCTCACGGTGCTTAACTCCGTCATCGCCTTGGGCGCGGCGGGGGAGGCCGGCGCGGTCGGCGGAGAGACGAAGGGGCTGGGGGCCACGGTCGGCGCGTTCGGCGCCTTTGTGGTCTTCGCGGGCGTGATGGGGCTGTTGATCGTGCCCTGGTTGCTGCGCAAGCTGAGCGTGAAGGCGGACGAGGAGCTTCAAACCCTGGCGACCGCGGCGCTGCTTTTCGGCCTGGCGATCATCGCGTTCCGGGCCGGATACTCGCTTGCGTTGGGCGCTTTTTTGCTCGGCACGATCGTGGCGGAGACGCCGCACCGCCATCAGGTGGAGCGCATTTTCGAGGGAATGCGGGACGTGTTCAGCGCCGTCTTTTTCGTGGGCATAGGTCTGCAAATCGACGTGGCGGCGCTCGGCGAGGCCTGGTGGATGATCCTGCTGCTGGCGGGCTTCACGCTGGTGGTGCGAGTGGGCGCGGTGTCGACCGGACTGGCCTTGGTGGGCGCTCCACATCGCGACGCGCTGCGCGCGGGGCTGGTCGCCACGCCCATAGGAGAGTTTTCGTTCATCATCGCCCAGCTCGGCGTGGCCGCCGCGGTGGTGCCGCCCCGCTATTATCCCCTCGCGGTGGGCCTGTCGCTCATCACTTCGCTCACCGCGCCGGTGCTCACCCGTCGTTCGGACGCCATCGCCGGTTGCGTGCTCAAGCTCAGGCCGCGCTGGCTGGTGGTCGCGCTTGAGGCATACCACGACTGGCTTGAACGCCTGCGCGAGCGCCAGGCGGGCAGCTTGTTATGGAAGCTTAGCCGCAAGCGCGTCATCCAGATCGTGATCGAGCTCCTCTTTGTGGCGGGCCTGCTGGTCTTTGCCGAGGCGGCGATAGCCGAACGGCTCGGGCCCGGGCGCTTTTTCGAAGGCGGCCCCACGTTCCTGTTTTGGCTGGCGTTGATTTTGGTCGCCCTGGTGCCGCTTTTCGCGGTGTGGCGCAACGTCGGCGCGCTCGCCCTTATCGTGGCGGAGTTTTCCACCCAGGGACAGCCTCCCGACAAGCGCGAGCGACTGCGCCTCTTGATCGCGAATGGCATACGTCTGGTGGCCACGGTTCTTCTCGTGGTGTGGGTAGGCTCGTTCGCGCCGACCCACGCGGCGCGGTGGACCCTGCTGGGCGGCGCGTTGGTCGCGCTGGTGGCGCTTTTGGTTTTGCGGCGCAGGCTCATCTACTGGCACAGCGAGCTCGAGGTCGGTTTGCAAGAGGTCCTGGCCGACGCCGCGCCGGGGCGATTGAGCTCCACGTCGGTGCCCTGGCTGGGGCGTCACGAAGAATGGCGATTGGGAGTGACCGAGTGCGTCATACCCGACCTCGCCGCGTGCTCCGGCAGCACCTTGGGGCAATTGAACCTTCGCGCGCGTTTCGGCTGCACCGTGGTCGGCATCGAGCGGCAAGGCTGCATGATCGCTCTTCCCGGTCCGGAACAAGCCTTGTTCCCCCGGGACAAGGTCTTGTTTCTGGGCGCGCCGGAAAGCGCCGCGGCGGCCAAGGCGTTTTTCGCGTCGGTGAGCGACGGAACCGAAATTTCGGATTTCGACGTGGTCGGCCTGGAGGCCGTCACCGTGCCGGCGGGAAGTCGCGCCGCGGGATGCACCTTGGCGCAGCTCGCCCCGGCGGCTCGCCATGGCGTGCAGATAGTGGGGCTCCACAGGGGCGGCGCCCGGATTCTCAGCCCCGGGGCGGACGAGCAAGCGGGGCAGGGCGACGAGTTGCTGGCGCTTGGCACGCCGGTGAAACTGCGCGCGTTCAAAGCCTGGGTGCGGGAGACGGGCGGGCCGCAGGCGGGCGTGTGAGTCCGCTTGCGAGCAAACTTCACCACCCGCGTTTGATTTCGCTCAAAGTCGTCTACCTTGCCTCATGGTCGCGCTCGATCCCAGATACGTCGCTGAACTGGCCGGACCAGGCAGGCTGGGCTTTGTCGCCACGAACGGTCTTCACGACACCGTCGTGATCGAGGGCGAGCAGGAGGACGAATACGCCCTGCGCATTCGCGAGGGCTGGCGAGTGGCGGAAGTGAGGCCGATATGCCGGAGTCTCACTCCCAAGCTGATACACAATCGCGACGAGCTCCGGGGCGCGCGGGTGTTTTCCTACGTGCTCGTGATCCTTGAGCATCCCGCGCGGGCGAGGATGGAAAAAGAGCGCGAAGACCAGCGCGCGTCCATTCGGCGCTGAATACCGGGTCGCATACCTCGCTTATTGCGCGAGATTAGCGCGCTGGACGGCGGCGGCGAGGAAGTAGCTTTGGGCGGAAAAAGAGGGCTCGTCGGCGGCGCGCTCCACCGGAAGGTAGCCTCCGCCGGAGGTGAGCACTCGGGCGCCTTCGTTGTCCCGGAGTTCTATCGCGAACAAATCCTCCGTCACCCAGCGGCGCAGCGCGGGATCCAGGAGGGGAAAGACGACCTCGATGCGGCGGAAAAAATTGCGCGGCATCCAGTCGGCGCTGCCGGCCAGGATGTCGGGCGAGGCGCCGTCATTGTGGAAGTAGTAGGCGCGGATATGCTCGAGGAAGCGGCCCACGATGCTGCGCACGCGGATGTTTTCCGAGAGGCCGGGCACGCCGGGGACGAGGCAGCAGACTCCGCGGATGATCAGATCGACCTGCACGCCGGCGCGCGAGGCCGCATAGAGAGCGTCGATGACGGCCTGATCCACGAGGGAGTTCATCTTGGCCATGATGCGCGCGGGCCGGCCGGCGGCGGCGTGGGCGGTTTCGCGGCGGATAAGCTCCAGCACGCGGCGGTGCAGGGTGTAAGGGGCGACGAGCAGTCGGGCGAAATCGGGCGCGCGGCCGAAGCCGGTCAGGGCGTTGAAAAGCGCCGCGGCGTCGGCGGTGAGGTCGTCCCGGGCGGTGAAGTGGCTGAGGTCGGTGTAGATCTTCGCCGTGCGCGGGTTGTAATTGCCTGTGCCCAGGTGGGCGTAGCGGCGCAGCTTGCCGTCGGTCTCCCGACGGACGACGAGAGCGACCTTGCAGTGGGTCTTGTGGCCGACCAGGCCGTAGACGACATGCACGCCGGCCTCCTCGAGCTGGCGGGCCCACTGGATGTTGTTGGCCTCGTCGAAACGCGCCTTCAGCTCGACGAGCGCGGTCACCTGCTTGCCGTTGCGCGACGCCTCGATGAGCGCGCGCACGAAGGGCGAGTCTCCCGAGGTGCGGTAGAGCGTTTGCTTGATCGCGAGAACCTTGGGATCGCGCGCCGCCTGCTCGACGAAATCAACCACCGGCTGGAATGAATCGTAGGGGTGATGTAGCAGCACGTCGCGCTCGCGCAGCGTGTCGAACACCAGGGCGGGTTCGCGCAGCGGCGATGCGTTTACCGGCTGGAAGGGCGCATACTTCAGGTCGGGCCGGTCGATATCGGCGAGCGCCATGAGGCGGAGCAGATTTACCGGGCCCTCGAGGCGAAAAACATACTCGTGCGAGAGGTTGAGGTGATCGCACAGCGTGGCGAAAATCTGGTCGTCGACGCCGTCCTCGATTTCGAGCCGCACGGCGGCGCCGCGGCGAAGATTGCGCAACTCCTCCTCGATTTTTTTAAGAAGATTCTCCGCCTCCTCCTCGTCGATGTAGAGGTCGCTGTTGCGCGTTACCCGGAAGGCGTGGACGCCATGGATGCGGTAGCCCGGGAAAAACTCGGCCGCGCATAGCTTGACGATGTCCGAGAGAAATATGAAGCGCCGGCCGAGACGGTCCGCGTCGGGCGAATCGATGCCGACGATGCGCGGCAGCACGCGCGGGACGGGGAGGATGGCGAAATGCCGGTCGATCTGAGGCGTGCCCGGGTCGTCCAGGGATACGACCAGATTGAGGGTTTTGTTGCCCAGTTGTGGAAACGGGTGCGACTGGTCGATGGCCAGGGGAGTCAGGACGGGAAAGATCTGCTCCTCGAAGTAGGTCCTCACCCAGGCGAACTCGGACGCGGTGAGCGATCCGGCCTCGGCGAACGTTATGCCCTCGGCGGCGAGCGCGGGGCGCAGTTGCTCGCTCCAGCAGCGATACTGGTCCTCCACGAGAGACGCGACCACGCTGTGAATGCGCCTTAGCTGCTCACGCGCCCCGATGTTGTCCACGCCTCCGGAGGGGGCCACGTCGTCCGCCACCTGCTGAATGAGACCCGCCACCCGGATCTCGAAAAATTCGTCCAGGTTTCCGGACACGATGGCGAGGAATCGGACTCGTTCCAGAAGCGGATGGCGCGGGCTGCGGGCCTGTTCGAGCACGCGGCGGTTGAACGCCAGCCAGCTCAGTTCGCGATTGAAGTAGGCCGAGCGCGCCTGACCGTCCGTGCGTCCCACCGGGACGGGGCGGTTTACGGGTTCGAGCACGGCGTTCTCGTCCGTGACGCTGGAGGCGGACGGACTTGGTGAGCTACAACGTTTGCGCGATGAGGCCATGCGAGAGGAAGAAACAAACAAGCACAGCAACCGCCCTGGCGCGACACGAGTATAATGCGCCGACCGTAACTTTGATTTAACTTGGGCTAAGCGGCTGCCCGGCAGCGGCTAGGCGATCCAGACGGTTTTGGGATTGGTGAAGGCGAGCACGCCCGGGCGCCCCAGTTCACGACCAAGGCCCGAGGCCTTGCAGCCGCCGAAGGGCACGGCGATGTGGGAACGAACCGCATGGTTTACGAACACCATCCCCGCTTCCAGGCGTGGGACGTAGTCGCGGCGCGCGCGGCGCGCATCGCGGGTGAAGATGGCCCCGCCTAGCCCGTAGACGGTGCGGTTCGCGGCGGCGAACATTGCATCCACGTCGCGGGCGATCTCGACCGCGGCCACCGGACCGAAAAGTTCCTCGTCCGCCGCCGGCATGCCGGCGGCAACGTCCGCGAGAAGGGTGGGGGAGTAAAAGGCGCCCGGGCCCGGAAGCGGTTCCCCGCCCATCACGAGTCTGGCGCCGAGGCGCACGGAGCGGGTTACCTGCGCGTGAAGCTCGTCGCGCAGGTCGTGGCGGGCGAGGGGCCCGAGGGCGGTGTCGGCTGCGAGCGGATCGCCCACGCGGCGTGCCGCCATGGCTACGGCGAGCAAGCGTATGAACTCGTCCGCCACCTTTGCGTGGACGACGAAGCGCTTGGCGGCGACGCAGCTCTGGCCGTTGTTCACGAGGCGGGCGGCGCAGCAGATGTCCGCGGCGGAGGCCAGGTCGGCGTCGGGGAAAATCAAATACGGGTCGCTGCCGCCCAGCTCGCCGACAAAGGGTTTGAGCGCCGCTCCGGCCAGCGCGGCGACGCGCCGTCCCGCCGCGGTGCTGCCGGTAAGCGTGACGCCGCGCACGCGCGGGTCGGCGACCAGCGGCTCGACTTTCGCCCCGGCGAGAAGCACGCAGCCGAAAACGCCGGCGGGCAGGCCGGCGCGGCGGGCGGCGGCCGCCAGCGCGAGGGCGGAGCCGGTGACATTGCTGGCGTGCTTCAACAGGAGCACGTTGCCGGCGATCAGCGCGGGAGCCGCGGCGCGGATCACCTGCCAGAGCGGGTAGTTCCAAGGCATGATCGCCAGGACCACTCCGAGCGGCTCGGGGACGACGGAGACGCCGACCGGGGCGTGGGGCGGGATCTCGGGTTGGATGAACGCTGCTCCCTGGCGCGCGTAATGGACGAGGCAG
Source organism: Opitutaceae bacterium (assembly GCA_027482505.1). Taxonomy (GTDB): domain Bacteria; phylum Verrucomicrobiota; class Verrucomicrobiia; order Opitutales; family Opitutaceae; genus IMCC26134_A. Next base: position 9,257 of record JAIXVY010000466.1, read on the forward strand.
TCGGCGCATTTTTCCAGCTCCGCCGCGGAATCCGCCAGCGGCTTGCCCATCTCGGCGGTGACCAGCGCGGCGATCGTCGCGCGCTCGCGGCGCAAGGTCGCCGCCCAGGCGCGGAGGTGTCGGGCGCGCACGGACGGGGAGAGCGCGCGCCAGCGAACCGCGGCCGAGTGCGCGGCGGCGAGACGGTCTTCGACCTCGTCTTTGGGGTGCTCGGCATACCGGGCGATGATCTTGCCGGTGGCGGGGTTTTTCGAGACGAGGGCCATGCTGCTAGGTCAGGCGTCGACGGGCCGGTGCGCAAGCGCGGGCGCTTTTTAACGGCGAAGCCAGGCGCCCAGCGCGGATCGCAACTTTTCGCGTGCGCGATACAGCCGGTTTTCGACCGCCTTGGGCGTCGCGCCGACGGTCGCGGCGATCTCCGCGTGCGAGCATCCTTCGTATTCGAATAAAACGAGCACCTCCCGCAAGTCGTCCGGGAGCGCCGCGAGGGCGGAGCGAACGGCGGCGATCTCCTCCGCGTCGCTCGCGGCCGCGGCCGGGCCGGGCGAGGAGTGGGCGAGGGCTTCGGTCTCGGAAGGCGGCGCGTCCTCGAGGGAATCGGTGCGCCGACGGAGGCGCTTGCGGGCGTGATCGCGCGCGAGATTCAGCGCGATCTGGAACATCCACGTGGAGAAACGCGCGCCGGCGCGGTAGCGGTCGCGGTGGCGGTAAAGGCGGACAAAGGTCTCCTGGGCAAGGTCCATGGAGTCGGCCTCGTTTTGAAGATGACGAAGGAGAAAGGCTCGCAACGGGACCTGCCAGCGCAGCATGAGCGGATCCAGCGCGGCGGTGTCGCCGGCCGCCAAGGCGGCCATGAGCGCCTCGTCGCTGGGTTCCGGGGCCGCGTTTTCGTCGCGGCCGATGTTGGAGCCTGGCGGCGTCATGGGGCGCCGTCGCGAGTCAGTCCGGGAGCTCCGGAGCGTCCGGCATGATGCGCGATCCGCGGCTCCATCATGGCCATGAAGCGTGCGGCCTGTTCGGGCGCCATGTGGGAGGCAACCGCGGCGAGGTGGGCGTGGGTGGCCTCCGCGCAAACCTGTTTGAGCCGTTCCAATTCCGTCCGGGCGGCGGCGCGGGCCAGGGCGTCATCCCCTGCCGCGGCGAGCGCGGTCTGGGCGCGGGCGATGTCGGCGCAGTGTTGTTCGCAAACCGGAGCGTAGGCTTTTTGCAAAAGACGGACCGCCGCGGCCCCCTCGGGGCGCAGGTCGAATTCATCTTCCAGCCAGTCGAGCTTCGCCTCCGCGGTCATGTTTTCCTTCTCCGGAAGGGGCAGCGCCCAGCGGGTGCCCCAATAGCCGGCCATGACGGCGACCAGCGCGGCTCCGACAAGCGACAAGGGCTTTTTCATGGTCCGTCTAAAGACGTGATCAGGGGCGGTCGGCGGAGGCGTGCATCAGCCACGGGTCGATGCTTCGAGCGTAGGCCGAGGCGAAAAGTTCGTTGCGGGCGCGTTCCTGCCGGGCATGCGCGGCCACGGCGCCTGCACTCAAGGAAGCGAGCAAGGCGAGCGCGGCGGCCAGCGGCAGAAAATGGCTCGTCCAGTGTCGCTTCAGGCCGGCTTCTTCCGCCTCAGCGGCGCGTATGCGGGCGCGGACTTGGGTCGCGAACAGTTCGGGATGTATCCCCGCCGCCCCCTTGGCGGGGTCGGCCCGCCGCAGGAGGGCGGCCAAGTCGGGATTGTGCGGCGGTTTCATCACGGAGTGTTACGCGCGAGCGCGGATTAACCCCCGGATAGCGGGAGAAAACTCAGCCTCGGCGTCGTTTGGACGACTTGGACGGGGCGGCGTGGTGCTCCTCATCCTCGTCCATTTTGGCGGTGCGATCGATGTTGAGATAGGTTTTCGCCAGCATCTGGCTTTCGTAAAACTCCAGCAGGCGCACGCCTTCGCGGGGTTTTACGAGATCCTTTTTGGTGGCGGCGTCTATCTGGCTCTTGATGCGGCGGCAGAGCTCTTCCCACTGGTATTGCACGGTCTCGATGACCTCATGCATGCGGACGCCCGCCAGGGTGTCCTCGATGTAATAGCCGTTGGGTTCGTCGTCCTCGAGGAAGACGTGGACCTCGTTGACGCGGCCGAAGAGGTTGTGGAGGTCGCCCATGATGTCCTGATAGGCGCCGGTGAGGTATATGCCGAGGTAGTAGGGCTTGCCGTTGAGCGGGTGAAGCTGGAGGTAGTCCTTGGTGTCCTGAAGGTCGATGAAGGTGCCGATCTTGCCGTCGGAGTCGCAGGTGATGTCGACCAAGGTGGCGTTGACGGACGGATTTTCCTCGAGGCGATGCAGCGGCGTGATGGGGAAGAGCTGCTTGAGCGCCCAGTGGTCGAGGAGGGACTGGAA
>JAIXVY010000188.1 GCA_027482505.1 Opitutaceae bacterium
CCGCCGGCGTCGGGCTGGGACAAAAACCACCGCTGTATTTGAAACCTGGTGACGTCGTCGAGCTCGGCGTCGACGGCCTCGGCTCCCAGCGCCAAACCGCACGCGCCTGGACCGGCGCCTGACCGCGCACCCGCCTCGCCGATGCAGATCATCGACACCCACGTCCACCTCTGGGATCCCGCCGCCCTCTCCTATCCCTGGCTCGAGGGCCCGGGGCTCGACCTGCTCGCCCGCCCCTACCTGATCGGGGACTACGAGGCCGCCTCCGCCGGCGTGGGAATAACCGGCGGAGTCTTCGTCGAGTGCGACCCCGCACCGGAGCACGCGCTCGACGAGGCCCGCTTCGCTTTGGGGCTTCGCTCCCGCCCCGGCTTCCCGCTGCTCGGCGTCGTCGCCCGCGTCTCGCCCGAATCCGCCTCCTTCCCCGCCGAACTCGAAGCCCTCCTCGCGCTGCCCGGCGCCTCCCGCGGCCTCAAGGGCGCGCGCCGCGTCCTGCACACCCAGCCCGACGAATTGTCCGCCTCCGCGCGCTTTCGCGAAAACGTGTCACGGCTGGGCCGGGCCGGCCTCAGTTTCGACCTTTGCGTGCTAGCCAGCCAATTGCCCGTCGCCCTCGCGTTGGCCGAGGCCTGCCCCGACACCTGCTTCGTCCTCGACCACTGCGGCGTGCCCGACGTCAAGGCCGGCGCCATGCAGCCCTGGGCGTCGCACTTGGAGGAAATTTCCCGCCTGCCCAACGTCTGCTGCAAGATCTCCGGTCTCGTCGCCTACGCCTCGCCCGGCGCCCCGGCGGCGGAGATCCGCCCCTTCGTCGAGCACGCCATCGCCTGCTTCGGCTGGCAACGTGTCCTGTTTGGCGGCGACTGGCCCGTTTGTCTGCTCGGCTCTCCCCTCGCCTCCTGGGTGAAACTGCTCCGAAGGCTCGCGGATTCCGCCTCGCCGGCGCAAAGCGAGGCGCTCTTCGCCGGCAACGCCCGCCGCGTCTACCGGCTGGACTGATACCGCAAGCCGACTGGATTTTGACGTCCGGGCCGGGCCGCGACCGCAGAGCGGGCCCCGGACTTCCTTAGACGCCCCTGCACATGGAGGGCCCGCCCTGCCGGAGGCTAGGGCGTTTCAGATAAAGATGCCTACACGGCCGTTTCGGCCTGCTCTCGAACAAGGGGACGCGACTGAAACGGTCGCGGCCGCGACTTAGTTTGAATCACACTTCAGCCAGGTGGATTCCGTGGCGGCATTGTCCGACCAGACATGCCCCGGGCACAGGTCCGTTTGGCGCGACGCAAAAAAAGCGGCGCGCCTCCCGGGGGGCGCGCCGCGCAAAGACGGCGGAGATGTGGCAACGTAACTCAGACCAGGCGGCGGCGGCGCGTCAGGCACGCGCCCACCGCGCCTAGGCCTGCGAACACCGCAAAGGACGAGGGCTCGGGGATGGCGGTCAGGAAGCCGCTTCCATCGAGCGTCCAGCCGCCGATGCTGTTGACCGTGATGGCCGAGAGCTGGGTGGAGGTAAGCGCCCCGGAGCCGGTGCCGAAACGGATGGAGTTGGCGACCAGGGTGCCGGCGAAGCTCAGGCTGCCCGCCCAGGTGTTCGCCGCGCTGTCGGCGAACACGATGGAGTTGGTGCCGAAGTTGATCGTGCCCGCGCCGTTCACGGTCAGCGCGCCGAAGGTCTCGTTGAAGCCGTTCAGGTTGATCGCGCCGTTGCCGAGCACCACGGCCGCGGCGTCGGGGATGACGTTGGCCGCGCCGAGCTGCACCGTGCCGGCGTTGATCGTGAGCGCCCCGCCGAAGGCGTTGCCGGTGTTGCTCAGGGTGAGCGTGCCCGCGCCGTCTTTGGTGAGGCCGCCGGCGGTGGAGGTGCCGCCGTTGGTGATCGCGCCGGAGATGGTCGTGGCGCCCGCGCCGGCGATGGTGAGCGTGCGATTGGTGGCATCGTTGGACAGGGCGAGTCCCTGCGCCACGGTGAGCAGCTTGCCGCCATCAAGCGAATTGGTCAGCGTCGAATTGGACGTCTGGGTAACTGCGCTGTTGATCGTGAGCGAATTGGCGCCGGAGAACGCGGTCGAACCATCGAAGGCGAAACCGCCCGCGGTGCTGATGGTGCGGTCCGCTCCGCTGGCCGTCACGGTGCCGCCCTTGAAGGAGAACGCCATGGAGCGCGCCGCCGAGATGCGGGCGTCGTTGCGCAGGGCGTCGTTGTTGCCGATGTTCAAGGTGCCCGAAGTAATCTCGAACTTCATCGTGCCGATAGTAATGGCGGCGTTGCCGGCGGCGTGGGTGGTCGTGGTCGCGAGCCAGTTGTTGGCGCCGTTCAAGGTCACGTTCGCGCCCGCGATGGCCAAGCCCATGTAGGCTTGGTTAGGATGTGTGGATGTGCTGAGATCGGTAACGGTCGGGTTGTAATGAAAAGCCGTGTTAAAAACGGCCGAGCCCGCGCCGGTGAAATTAATGTATTTCATCTGCGCCACCGAGGCGTTGGAGGCGGTCGTGAAGCCAGCGTTTGCGTTGGTCGGGACATAGGGCAGCCGGAGAGTGAGGGTAGCGCCCGTCCCGATATTGTGAGTCAGTGCACCGATTCCACCGATACGATAGTTACCCTGCGCAGTATCCGTGGTAGCGCCGATGGTGACATTCACCGAGGAACTGCTCATGTCCAAAAGCGTTTGGTCGGTGCCGGTATTGCTGCCGAGGGTAATGAGGCGGGCGGAACTGTTGGAAAAATTAAACACGTAGCCGTTGGCCCCAACGGTCGGGTTGGTGAATATCAAGCCGAGCGCCGAGAAGCTTGCTCCAACGAGTTGATTACCGGAGTTGGTGGCGTTCGTGATGGTGTTGTCAAAGCGGGCGAAGGCGGTGCCGCTGGTGGGCACCACTCCGCCTACCCACGCGCCGGTTACTGTAAGTGCGCTGTTGTTATCCGCACGGACGATAATCGTCTGCGCGGTCGCGTCGCCCGCCGCGAGGAGAGCGGGCAACAGGAGGTATCCGAGTTTTTTGTTTTTCATGCGGGGTGTTAGTTATGGGTAACTGTTCAGTAGGAGATCTGAAGGCGGACGAAGCGGCGGGGGTTGGAGGGCCCGAGCACCACGGGATCGACGACCGTCACCGACTCGGTCTCGAGCACGCCGGCCTGCGTGCCGGTGAAGCCGTTGATCGGGTTGTTGCCCGCCGCGGGGACCACCGTGGTCCAGGAACCGGAGGCGAGGTCGCCGCGGCCCTGCACGGTGTAGGTGAGCGAGGGGTCGTCGATGCGGTTGAAGGTGATCCGCACCTGCCCGCCGACGGTGGCCACGGTGTAGCCGGGACCGGAGTCGGCCACGGTGGGATTGGAGCCCACCGCGTATTCGAGCAGGTTGGTCCGCCCGTCGTTGTCGAAGTCGAAGGCGTCGGCCGCGCCGCCGCTGTTCTCGGTGGTGCCGAAGTAGGTCTGGCGCCAGGACTGCAGGGCGTTGACCACGACCGCCGCCGGCGTGGCCGAGACCTGGGCCGAGGCCGGGCTGGAGCCGGCGTCGTTGGCGGCGACCACGTAGTAGTAGTAAGTCGTGCCGTTGGTCAGGCCGGTGTCGGTGTAGAGCGCGGCGGCGATGTCGTCCGCGATCAGCACGTGGCCGCTGCCGGAGGTGGTGGAGCGGTAGACATCGTAGGTCGCCCCGGTGGCCGTCCAGGAGAGCCCCACCTGCGCGTTGCCTGCCGTGGCGGAGAGCGTCGGGGCGGAGGGCGCGCCGGCGGGCACGGAGGCGCCGCTGATGGCGAGGGAACCGGTGGCGGAGTTGAAGGTGTAGCTGATCGCACCGTTGGAGCCGGTGAAGACGCCCGAGCCGTTGTTCGTCAGCGTGGCCGTCACCGCGTCGGCGGCGCCAAGCACCCGGACCGAATCGAAGGAGCCGGTCGGGGCGACGGCGGGCGCGAAGAGCGGGTAGTTGCCGTTGAAGGTCGCGCCCGGGATGGCGATGTCGAGCTGGCCGCCGTAGGTCAGGGCGCCGGCCACCGATACGCCGACCACGCGATGGGCGGTGGTGCCGCCGAAATCGAAGCGGGTCCTGGTCGTGACGGTCGAGGTCTCAGGGTTGACGACCGCAAGGTTTAGCGAGGAGCCGAGGGCGAGCGTGCCGCGCCGCAGCCCGGTCGGGTTGGTGCGCAGGGTGCCCGCCACCGAGACGGGGCTGGCGATGGAGCCGGCGCCGCCGAGCGCGCCGGCCGTGTTCACGGTCAGGGGCTCGACGCTGGCGATGGAGCCGTCGACCAGCAGGGCGCCGGCGTCGATGGTCGTGTTCGAGGTGTAGGTGCTGTTGCCCGCAAGGGTCAGCGTGCCGGTGCCGAGCTTGGTGATGCGCGCCTTGACCGGGCGAGTGGACTCCAGGCCGGCCTGGGTGTCGCCGTCGATGATCGAGCCGGAGAAGACGGTGTCGAGGTTCCTGGCGCCGA
>JAIXVY010000538.1 GCA_027482505.1 Opitutaceae bacterium
CGCTGCCTCGGAGTCCGCGCGTTCCAGACAAGCTGCGGTCGAGGCCGCCTCCGTCGCGCTCGCCGCCGCCGAGGCCGCGCTCGACCACGCGCTCGTCGCCTTTGTCACCCCCGCGGGCCTACCCTTTGATCGCGCTGCGCTCGCCGTCTACCTCGCCCGCGACTCCGTGTGGCTCGACACCGAGCGCAAGGCTCTCGCCGCCCTGCGCGACGCCTTGCAGGCCGCAACCGGTCAACATCAGGCGCATGCCGCCGCTCTGGCCACGCACCGCGCGCAGTCTCCGACCAAGGATTCCGAAGATACGGTCCGAGCTCTTCGCAGCACACGTGACGCGGAATTGACCGTCGCCAAGGAGCGGCTGGTTACCGCCGCCGCCGCGATCACCGCCGACGATCAGCGCCGCACCGTCGCCTCCGCGTTGATCGAAGAAATGGAAACGCGGCGCAACAAGGCGGCTCCGTGGGGACGACTCGATGAACTGATCGGTTCGTCCGACGGCGCCAAGTTCCGCGCCATCGTGCAGCGGCACGCCCTCGATATCCTGCTCGGCCACGCCAACGCCCAGCTCGACCTCATCTCTGCGCGCTACCGGTTGGAGCGTCTTCCTGATTCGCTCAACTTGATCGTGTGCGATCGCGACATGGCCGACGAGCGCCGCTCGGTCCACTCGCTCTCTGGCGGCGAGTCCTTCCTCGTTTCCCTTGCGCTTGCCCTCGGTCTCGCGTCGCTCACGTCCAATCGCCTCCGCGTCGAGTCGCTCTTTATCGACGAAGGATTCGGTAGTCTGGATCCTACTACGCTTGAAACCGCGATGAGCGCACTCATGCGGCTGGAGTCCCAAGGTCGCAAAGTCGGCGTCATTTCCCACGTCACCGAGATGACCGACGCGATCCCGGTCCAGATTCGTGTGGTCAAAGGACGCGGCGGTGCATCGTGGATCGAGGTCCCCGGAGCTGAGCTTGTGTCGGAATCCACCGCCATCGGGGGTGGGGCCGACGGGCTGCGGCCAGGTGTGGTTTCTTCCGACCCAGTTGACGCGGTGGATGTCGAGACACTGGCGGCTATGCTGCTCGCCCTCCTGCAAGCCGCCGAGACGGCGGGCGAGGGACCGGTGTCGACGCGATCCCTGCGTGCCAAGCTGGGATGTGACCTCCGTAGCTTTGACGCCGCACGCGTTCGTCTCGGGGCCCGGGTGCTCACGACCGGTCGAAGCCTTGGTTTGGCTCCTATTCCCGCATCTTAACAGGGATTCAATCCGCTCGATCTCCGGGGCCGGACCGCAGTTGTCCCACCCCGGGTGGTAGTCTTCTTCCGTGTTTCGCCACACTGCCAACTCCACCTTCCGATGAACTACCGATCGACTCTCAACGAATCTCACGAAGCTGCCGGTATCGCATACAATACGGCCTGCGTTTACGCCTTGGGTAAATTGGACGAGGGGCTGTGGAACGACGTTCAGCGCAAGTGTGAGCGCTCTGAATTTTCGGCGATGGAGTGGGAGGCGACGCCCAAGCTGGTGCACATGAAAGGACCGCGCGGTAAGGAGGCGCTGCGTTTCGCTTGGCAGGACAGGACCGGAGTCTACCTGCGCTTCCGCTCCGGCCCCAAGCCGCCGGTGTATTCTTCGGTCGCGCTGCTCAAAGCCTCCGTTTACGAGCCGTTCGAGTTTTTGCGTGCTCGGCTTGCGGGGCCGTTTTTGGCCGCTCGAAAACCTCTGAAGAACAACTGGCAGGGCAGGGGACTGCACGTTGGTTCCTTGGAGCGAAGCGTGTCCGCTTTGCTGGTGATCGAATCGCTGACCGCGGAGCAGCGCCGCTTGCGCATCATTGATGTGCAGCCCGACCAAGGGAGCGCGAAACACGAGTTCACGATCACGTCCGCTTTGAGTGCCGACGACGAGCAAGCCGAGCGGGCGGCGTTCGGTCGATTGGTTGACTCGGGAGAGATCATACCGGAACCCACCATCAACACCTTGCTCCTGCTCGGTTCGCGCGCGAGCGCGCCCGCCTTGGGGGACCAGCCATCAACGGCAGGGGGCGGTTGTCCGTCTTTTGTTTCGATATGATCGGACTGTGCGCGGTGGGCGTGAAAAAAGCACGAATCGCGGCGGGAAAACCTTGTCGCATCAGGGTTTTCTTGGATTAGCTCATACGCAATTTCCCTCATGGGCTTTATTTTTCGTAAGTCCCTCCGTATTGGACCCTTTCGGGTAAACCTGAGCAGGTCTGGGGTGGGAGTGTCGGCTGGGGGGCCGGGATTCCGGGTGACGCAGAACAGCCGCGGCCGTCGCTACACCACCTTCAATGTTCCGGTATTTGGTATGAGCTACCGGACCTCCTCCAGCAAATCCCAAGGCTGCCTCGTCCCCATCGTCGGCGTCCTCGGCCTCGCCGGCGGCGGCGTCTGGCTCGCCACCAGCGCCTAGCCGCTAGCACCTAACCACTCGATTCATGATCTGGAAACGCACCCTCCGCACCGCATCGTCCGAGCGTTTCCTCGGCGCCCGCGACGGCGCCGACGCCGTGGCCATCGACCTCCACTACCTCCCAGACGGCACCGTAGCGGGCACGGTCACGCTCCTCGCCTCGGCCAAGATTACCGACGACGAGATCCCCGCCCTGCTCTCCGCCTTCGACGACGATCTTCTTCCCGGCGTAGACCTCGCCACTGGCAACCTCACCTTCACCGTCATCCGGGGCGAGGTGCTGGGGAATTTTGAGGCAACAAAGTAGGCGCGCGTTTCCTAATTTGCACAGGCACATGCTAAACGATCCCGTTATACACTTTGGACCGCCCTCCAATCTTCTATTGATAAACATGGGGAAAATCAACGGCGGCAATCACAGCGTGCTTCGACGCGTCCCTGATGAGACCCCGGGAATCTACGCGTTTTACAGATCCTTAAGCATCACCGAGGAGCCGGAAGCGGCAATGCACGATATACTCAGAAACATTGAAGCGAAAAAATTCGCCGATCGATCCGGTAATATCGGGCCGATCTACAACGTCACAATAAAATCCCATACCAGTATTAGCGATGGCAAGAAACGTGCGCTGATCAAGGCGCTCGCAAGACCAAAGTTCAGAGCAACACTTCAGCACACGTTATCCCTATCGATCCTATTTCAGACCCCTTTATACATCGGAAAGGCGTCGAATCTGAGAGCACGGATAGAGCAACACCTCAATGAAGGCAGCGAACTTTCTGTCAGGCTAGGAGAAGTAGGCGTAGTGATAAGATCCGCTTCACTTTTACTTTTTCCACTCGACGATGATAACGCCGGCGACGAAGCCGACGAAGAACTCCACGAGGAGATTTTTTCCCGTCTATTTAACCCACTCTTCACCCTGCGATACGGATAACATCTAAACTATGATCAAAGTAAACGCATCAGCCGCTCGGCATAACTACAACCGTCCTCTCTATGGCAACGCTGGAGAATTCACGCTATCCCGCAATGTAACGGTTCCATATTTCACCACAATTATCGACATCAAGAGGGCGGTATCCGAACTCAAGACACACGAACAAGTAGCGCCGTCACTCGAGCAGATTTACAACCTCAAGGAGCTTTTTCAGCGCCAGATTGACCACAAGCGCGTTGAGCGAGACTTGGTTGACGGGTTTCTAAAGAATCCGCAAAAAATCAAATTCTTTAACAGTCTCACTATCGCACTCCTTCCTAAAGCTGAAGACGGGCATATCATGCCCAAGTTTGACGATTACGAAGGCAATGATCCTCAAGTGCCATGGGTCTTGGGCGACACGTTTGATGAAGGCTTCGCGGCGACCGTAAAGACGCTTTTTGGAGGGGTGCAATTCCATAAAGCAGACCCTGAAAACTCGGGCCACGGCATAGCTAGACTACGCTGGGATGTTGATCGGGTGGACGCAGTCGCGGTAGACGGGCAGCATCGACTGTCGGCACTCCAAAAGTGGTACGATAAAAAAAGAAAAAAGGCTCTAGAAATCTACGAGCAAAATACGAGAATACCAATTATTATCCTCCTGCTGGATCCTCGCGCCGGTTTTAAAGCAGAAAATAAGTCCGGGCTTACCATCAAATCCA
>JAIXVY010000289.1 GCA_027482505.1 Opitutaceae bacterium
CCAGCCGACGATGCCGATGCCGTTGATCATCGTGGTGTGCGAATCGGTGCCGACGAGGGTGTCGGGGTAGTAAACGCCCTGGGCGTCCTTGAGCACGCCCTTCGCGAGATACTCGAGGTTGACCTGGTGGACGATGCCGATGCCGGGGGGCACGACCTTGAAGGTGTCGAAGGCCTGCATGCCCCACTTGAGAAACTGGTAGCGCTCGCGGTTGCGGGAGAACTCGAGCTCGAGGTTCTTCGCGAGGGCGTCGGCCGAGCCGGCGAAATCGACCTGCACGGAGTGGTCGACCACGAGGTCGACGGGCACGAGCGGTTCGATGATCTTCGGATTCTTGCCGAGCTTGGTCACGGCGGAGCGCATCGCGGCGAGATCCACGAGGAGAGGCACGCCGGTGAAGTCCTGGAGGACGATGCGGGCGACCACGAAGGGGATCTCCTCGGTGCGGGGGGCCTTGGCCTGCCAGGAGGCGAGATCTCGGACGGCGCCCTCGGCGACGCGCTTGCCGTCGCAGTTGCGCAACAGGGACTCGAGGACGAGACGGATCGAGACGGGCAGGCGGGAAACCTTGTAGCCGGCCTTCTCCAGCGCGGGCAGCGAGTAGAAGGAGTGCTCGGCGCCGTTGGCGGAGAACTTTTGGAGAGTGTTGAAGGGATTCGGGAGGCTCATCGTGGTCGTTACGTTTTCTTATGAAGGTCGAATACGAAATCGCCCGCGCGGGTCAGGCGCGGGCGACGGGGAGAGAGGCGCCTTACTTGGCGAGCGCGGCCTTGACCGCCTCGAAGTTGGGCAGGTCCTTCGGGGTGGGCGTGCGCTCGGCGTATTTCACGACGCCGTCCTTGCCGATGACGAAGGCCGCGCGCGCGGAGGTGTCGCCGATGCCGGCGAGCGCGGGGAAGAGAACGTCGTAGGCCTTGGTGACGTCCTTGTTCAGGTCGGACACCAGGGTGATCTTGATCTTGTGCTGCTGGGCCCAGGCCTCTTGGGCGAAGGGGCTGTCGACGCTGATGCCGATCACGTCGGCGCCGAGCGAGGCATAGGCGCCAAGGCCGGCGGTGATGTCGCACATTTCGGTGGTGCACACGCCCGTGAACGCGAGAGGGAAAAACAGAAGCACGGTCTGCTTTTGGCCAAAGTTGGCCGAGAGGGTCACGTCGACGAGACCGTCCGCGGTCTTGGACTTGAGGGTGAAATCGGGGGCTTTGGTGCCGACGGCGAGGGCCATGGTGTAGGTTGGGTTGTTGGTTGGGAAGAGGGCTTTAGCTGCGCACGTTGTCCGGCGCGTTTGAAGCAAAAATAAAAAGTGAGCGGCGGGCTGCCGCCCCGCAATCCGTTTTTCCCCCGTATCCGTAGTCTGCTCCCGGACGGGTGCGGGCATTGACAGCAAAGCGCACCGGCCTACGTTGCACAACTTTCCATTCCCATCCTTCTCGCCGGGAATTTCGCCTTCCAGGAGAGAAGCCTCATCACTCCATGCCACTCCACTCCGCCTCGCCCGAACCGTCCGGTGGAAAAGACTTCGTCAAGCAGTCGAGTCTTTATCAGGAGTTTCTGGCCGAACGTGAGGAGATACTCCGCCACAAGTGGCTGGAATCGGAGCGACTGGGCTACGACATTGGATTCGAACGCGCCCTTTTGGACTGGATTCGCAAGCACAGGGACAGTTGGCGGGCGGCTCGGCGCGCCCACCAATCCGGGGCGACTCCGGGCCCCGAAACCAGATCCCACGCCACCTCGTCGCACGGGGTTCAGCACGCCGGCAGCGAAAGCTCCCGCTAAAGTCGCGGCCTCACAAGTCGCCCCATCGAACCACCACGGGCCGATGATCGCTGGCCAAGGCGGTGGCCTCCGAATCCTCGATCCAAGCCCGGGTGATCGCATGGCGCCAGCCCTCGGCGACGAAGACATGGTCGAAGCGGGAATAAAGCCCCTGCCGCGCGTAAGCATGAGTCCACGCGTGACCGCGCGAATCGACGGCGTTCACCCAGGCGGCGACCTTGAGCTTTCCCCGGCTTTCCATCGCCTCGAGCGCCCGGCTGCCGGGCAGATCGTTGAAGTCGCCCAAAATCAGAAACCGCGCCTGCGCCGGCTCGGGAAACACGCGGAGCACGCGGTCGCGCACCGCCTGCGCCTCGGCCACGCGCTGATCCTCGGCGCGCGGGTCTTCCTTGTCCACCGCCAGGCGGCTTTTGAGATGAAGGACGAAAAGCGAGATGGATCCCGCAGATCGCGGCACCTCCACCTGCAGGAGTCCGCGACGAACCGGCTCCGCCTCTTCGGCGCCACGCCGCCTCGCCAGCAGATCCCGATGCAGTGTTATCGCCCCCAAGGGGACGCGGCTCAGCACGGCGAGCCCCCGGTTTTCATCCGCCGCCAGCATGGCCTGCCCGTAGGGATAGTCCGCCCCTTCGGCCGCCAGATCGCGGCGCAGCTCGGCCAGATAGCCCGGACCGCCCATTTCCTGAAGCGCGACCACGTCGGCGCCCATGGCTTTTATCGCCTGCCTCAAGGCGGCCTTTTCCGCCTCGGGCTTTGGGTAGTCGGGCCGAAAGCCTTCGGGAGTCAGGCGATCCGCGGAGGTGTAGTTTCTGACGTTGTAGGTCGCGACCACGAGCGGCTGGGCCAAAACGGCCGGAGCATGGTGGGCACATAGCGCCCACGCCGCGGCCGCCCAGAAAATCATTCCGCCCGCGCCAGGCCTCCGACGGTTCATTTTTCCCCCGTGAGGGCGCGCTCCCGCTCAACCAGCGCCGGATGCGAATAATACACCGCGCTGAACAACGGATGCGGCGTCAGGTTCACCAGGCTTTTGCCCGCCAGCTTGCGGAGGGCCGAGACCAGGGGGACCGGGCCGCCCATGGCCTCGCGCGCAAACGCATCGGCCTCGAACTCGTGCTTGCGTGAAACCCGGTTGCC
>JAIXVY010000428.1 GCA_027482505.1 Opitutaceae bacterium
ATGATGAAGCGCAGTTCGTCCGGGCCGAACTTGAAGAGCATCGAGGCGATGATCGAGTTGATGCAGACCGACTTGCCCGAGCCGGTGGCGCCGGCGATCAGCAGATGGGGCATCTTGGCGAGGTCGGAGATCAGCGGCTTGCCGGAGACGTCCTTGCCCAGCGCGATGGGAATCTCGGCCTTGGCGCCGACCCAATCCTCGCTCTCCAGAATCTCGCGCATGCCGACCGGCGTCGGATTGCGATTCGGAATCTCGACGCCGACCGCCGCCTTGCCGGGGATGGGTGCCAAGATGCGCACCGACTGGGCGCGCATGCCGAGCGCGATGTTCTTGTCCAGACCGGCGATCTTTTCGACGCGCACGCCGGGGGCGGGCACGACCTCATAGCAGGTGATGACGGGGCCGACGTGAATCTCGCCCGGGGTTACCGTGACGCCAAACTCGCCGAGAATCCGCACCAGATCCTCCATGTTGCGCAGGTGCTCCTGATCGGAATCCTCGGAAGAGGGCTTCACCTGCTCCTTGAGCAGATTGAGCGGGGGATACTGGTAATCGGGCTCGTTCGAGGGGGCGGCGATGATCTTGGCCTTCTTCGGCTCCTCGGCCTTGACGATCGCGATGGGGCCGCCGGCCGACGGCGGCGGCGCGCCGGTGAGCGGCTCGGCCTTGGTCGAGGCGGGTGGAACGGCGCCGCCACGCACGACCTTGGGCTCGGACAGGGGCGCGAGCGCCGAGGACGCTTCCGAGGCAGCGGCGGCCGCCGCCGCTTTATCACCGGATCCAAGCTTCCCCTCGGCGGCGGCCTCGACCGGCTTCGCGAACGGCGAACGGGAGGGCGGACGCGAGGGATCGCGCGCGATTTCGAGCTTCTTCGCCGCGGGAGGAGGCGGGGCGACGACGACGGCCTTGGCGGCCTCGGTCTTCTTTTTCTCCTCCGCCGCGCGCAATTCGGCGCGCAACCGCGCCTCCTCGGCCTTCAACTCCTTGCGCTGGGCGCGCCACTCCTGGAACCAATGAAACATGCGGTCGAACTCCGCCCCGATGTCACTGGTCAAAATGAACACGAGACTGAGCACGTAAACCAAGCCAAGGACCAAGGCGGAGCCGAAAGGCCCGAGAAAGTCGCTCAGGAAGCGGTCATAGAAAAGATCCCCGAAAAAGCCCCCGAGCTCGTTGATGAAATAGTCCCGGTTGATGCCTCCTATCATGGAGGAGATCGCATCGCTGCCCATGTCGGCCAGACCCGCGCCGCTGAGCAGGCACACCAGCATCATCATGATCCGGGGCGCGGCCAGCAGGCGCACGTTGCGGATCGCGATGTAGGACATCCAGAGCAGGAAGGCCGGGATCAACCAGGCGGCCAGGCCGAACCAGGAGAGAAAGTAGAAGCTGCCATACGTGCCCACCCAGCCCACCGCGTTCTTGTCGGTGGGATGCGTGGTGATGGTCGGATTCTGCGCCGGCGTGTAGTCCGCGAACGCGACCACGATCAGCAGGCCCAGCAGGCAGCAGACGACGGCGGTCACCCACCGAGGGCGCTGGCGGGGAGGTTGGAAGGACGGCCCTTGGTTTGGGTTTGAACTCGCGGCTTTCGGCATGTGGCGTAACGGGCGGTGTTGGGCCCGTTTTTACACTCCTAACCATCCGACCCGCCGGTCAAAGGCAATCCCTCGCGCCGCGCTTTTAACAAAAGTCGAACCCTCTTCAGCATGAACGACCTCATTCGTCTCGAGTCTCTCTACCAAGAACGTGTCTGGGGCGGCCGCGCCCTCGAAAGCGCCCTGGGCCGCACGCTCCCGGGCAAGGCCCCCATCGGCGAGGCTTGGGAAATCGTGGATCGCCCCGAGGCCCAGTCCGTCATCAAAGGCGGCCGCCACGCAGGCAAGACCCTCCGCCAGATCATCGAGGCCCACGCCGCCGATCTCATGGGCCCGGGCTGGGATAAAAAGAAGCCCTTCCCCATCCTCGTGAAGTGGCTCGACTGCCGCGAGCGCCTCAGCCTCCAGGTGCACCCCCCGGCCGCCATCGCCCCCCAACTCAAGGGCGAGCCCAAGACCGAGACTTGGTATATCGCCGACACCCAGCCGGGCGCCGGCCTTCTCGTAGGCCTCAAAAAAGGCGTCACCCGCGACCAGTTCGAGCAGGCTCTCAAGGACAACACCCTCGAACCCCTCGTCCACCGCTTCCCCGTCGCCGAGGGCGACAGCATCCTCGTGCGCAGCGGCCAGATCCACGCCATCGACGCCGGAAATCTCATCCTCGAGATCCAGCAGAACTCCGACACCACCTACCGCGTCTACGACTGGGGGCGCGTCGGCCTCGACGGCAAGCCCCGCCAGCTCCACGTGAAGGAATCGCTCGCCTCCATCAAATGGGACGACTTCGAACCTTCGCCCGTGCGCGCCGCCCCCACCTCGGGCGTAATCGCCGACTGCGACGAGTTCCGCATCCGCCGCGTCGTCCTCGACCCGGGCGAGACGCTTCGCTTCGAGGCCGGCGAACAGCCGCGCATCCTCTCCATCGTGACCGGCGAACTCCACGGCCCGGGCAAACAGATCCTCCTGCGCGGTGAAAACGCCGTGCTGCCCTACGCCGGCGGGTTCGCCTTCAAGGCCGAGGTCGCCTCCCTCGTTCTCGTCACCGAAAACTTCTCCGGTCAGGCGAAATGACGTGAAGCCGACCAATCGACCGCGCGACCGCGTATCCTCCCCGCCCCGCCCTCGCGAACGGCGGGGCGGCGTGCTCGCCTGGCTCGCCGCGGGGCTCGTCTTCTGCGCCGCCCTCGGCGTCCTCGCCTGGATGCTGCTGCTGCCCGCCGCGGCGCAGACGCGTTTCTCCGCCGCGACCGGCGGCGCGGAACTTCGCGTGCAAGGCCTCATGGGCGACCCCTTCGCCGGCCGCGCCACGGTCACGGGCTGGACTCTCCGCGCCTCCCCCGCGCCCAAGGCGCCCGTGCTCGCGCGCGGCGGCGCTTCCGAGATCGTGTCCACGCGCTGGCAGGCCGCCCTCGCCGCCGATCCGGAAAACGGCGTCGCCGTCATCGACTCGCTCACCCTCCGCGCCTCCGAGCTCGTCCTCGCCCCCGATTCCCAGGGCCGCTGGCCCCTACTCGCGCTCGGCGCCTCGGCCGGCCTGCCCTACGAGCGCGGCGGCAAAATCGGCGACGGCCCGCGCGTGCGCGTGAAACTCCTTCGCCTGAGCGTCGACACCGTCGTCGTGCGCGACGCCGCCACCGGTCGCGACACCCCCGTGCGCATCGGCTGGCGCGGCGAATTCAAGGACCTCGACCACTCGCGCCCGGTCGTCGCCGCCCTGCTCGCCGCCGCCGCGGGCAAGACTTCCGCGCACTGACGCGCGCCCCTCAACCCGCCGTCGCGTCGTCGGCGGGATAACGCAGCCCGATCGCGCGCCGCCAGCGATCCAACGCGGCCAGATTGCCCAGCGTATCCTCGGGCGACATCGCGGGCACCGCCCGCGCGCCGCTTCGCAGCGCGGCCGCGAAAGCGTCCGCCTCGAGCGAGTAAACGTCCGGCCCCTCCACCTCGAAAATCTCGGGGCGCTCCGCGCCCTGGCGATGCAGGCGGATGACATCCGCGCCGCCGCGCTTCAGCACGATCCACGGATGCGGGATCTCCAGCCAACCCTCGGTGCCGAAGACGCGCGCGGTGTTGTCCAGCCCCACGCCCACCGCCGTGGCGACTTGCGCCGAGACGCCGCCGGGGAAAAGCAGCGTGGCGGCCGCATAAAGATCCGCGCCGCTTTCGGGATGAAGCTCGCCCGCGCCGGCGACCTCGAGCGGGTCGGCGAAGGGCGCGCCCGTCGCCGCTCCGGCGATCAGCCGCGCGAACGACACCGGGTAGCAGCCCACGTCGAGGATGCCGCCGCCGCCCAGCGCCTTGTTCCACAAACGCGAGTCCGGCCGATAGTCGCTCCGGAAGCCGAAGGCGGCCTGGATGAGCTTCACCCGGCCTATCGCCCCCGAGCGCACCAGCTCGACGACCTTCGCCGTCTGCGGATGGCAGCGATACATGAAGGCTTCCATGAACAACACGCTGGCGCGCCGCGCCGCCTCCACTATCGCCACGCCCTCGGCGTGGTTCATGCCCGCGGGCTTTTCGCACAGCACGTGCTTGCCCGCCCGCGCCGCCTTCACCGCCCACTCCACGTGCATCGGATGCGGAGTCGCGATGTAGACCGCCTCCACCTCCGGATCGGCAAGCAGATCCTCGTAGTTTCCGTGCGCGTGCGCCGGCTCGATCGCGTGCTCCGCGGCGAAACGCGCCGCACCCTCGGCGTTTCGGCTGCCGACGGCGACCACGCGACCGCTTTTCGACCCGCGCACCCCGCGCGCGAAGGTGCCCGCGATGCGTCCGGTGGACAGGATGCCCCAGCGCAGGGGCGAGTCGGGGGTGTTCATGCTGCCAGTGTCGCCGCGCATCGCGCGCGTTGCCAAGCCCGCTCGCGCCGTTTCAGGGTTTCCCCCATGCCGCTGACCAAGGCCGAGATCACCCGCCTGCGAGACCTTCGCGAAAAAAAGCACCGCGAGGTCTCCGGGCTGTTCGTGGTCGAGGGACCCAAGGTGGTCGGCGAACTCCTCGCCGCCGGAGCCGACCTGGCCGAACTCTACGCGACCGAGGCGTGGCGCGGCGGCGCGAAAACCGGCCCCCTGCCTCGCATCGTCACCGAGGCGGAGATGGCGCGCATCAGCCACTACCCCACCCCGTCGGAGGTGCTCGCGGTCGGACGCCTGCGCCGCGCCGCCCTGGAATCCGGCGAACTCGCGCGCGGCCTCACCCTCGCCCTTGATGGAATCCAGGACCCCGGGAACGTCGGCACCTTGCTCCGCCTGGCCGACTGGTTCGGCTTCGCGCGCGTGCTACTCTCGCCCGATTCCGCCGACCTGTTTTCCCAAAAGGTGATCAACGCTTCCATGGGCTCCTTCGCCCGCGTGCGCGCGATCACGACCGAGCTCGCGCCGGCCTTGCGCGAAGCCGCCGCGGGCGGTGCGCCCGTGCTCGGCTGCGATCTCGCGGGCGACTCCGTGCACGCCCTCGCCCCCGCGGCGGACGCCGTGGTGGTCATCGGCAGCGAAGGCCGCGGTCCCTCGCCCGCCGTGCGCGCGACCGTGACGCGCTGGATCACGATCCCGCGCGTGGGCGGCGCCGAGTCTCTCAACGCCGCCGTGGCCGCCGGCATCGTCTGCGCCGCCCTGCGGCGCGCTTGAGACCGCGACGATCCGCCGCCCGGGCGCTCAGCGCACCGGACGGATCTGGATGCTGTCCACCAGCCGGTCGTGGCTGAGGATGTCGGTCACGACGATGAGCCGGTCGCCCACGCGCATGCGCCCGGCCTTCACCAGGATCGTGATCGCCTTCTCGATCGTGTCGTTCGGGTCGGATTCGAGCGTCATCATGTGGGGCTCGACCGCGCGCAGGATGCGTAGCTGACGCAGCGTCTCCACTGAGTTGGTCATGGCGAAGATCGGCGCGTGCACCGGCCGCATGGCGGCGAGGCCCTCCGCCATGTAGCCGCGGCGGGTAAAGGTCAGCAGCGCGGTCCCGGGCATCTCGTTGGCGAGGTGCACGGCGGCGGAGAGCAGGCGGGGCTTGTCGCCTTTCAAATAAGCGGGATCGGGCAGGGGCTTCTCGTCCTCGGACTCCACCCGGCGGGCGACCTTTTCCAGAATCGCCACGCACTCCATCGGATAGCGACCGACCGTGGTCTCGCCCGAGAGCATCACGCAGTCGGCGCGCTCGTGCACGGCGTTGGCCACGTCGGTGATCTCCGCGCGCGTCGGCATGGGCTGCGTGATCATCGATTCGAGCATGTGCGTCGCGATGATCACCGCCTTGCCATGGTCGAGACAGCACTGGACCGCGCGACGCTGGATGGAGGGCAGCTCCTCGAAGGGACATTCGATGCCGAGGTCGCCGCGCGCGACCATCAGGGCGTCGGTGGTGCGAACGATCTCGGAGAGGTTGGCGATGGCCGACTGGTCCTCGATCTTGGCGATGATGCGGGCGGGGGACTTTTGCTCGCGCAGGAATTCGCGCAGGATCTCGATGTCGGCCGCCTCGCGCACAAAGGACAGGGCGATGAAATCAACGCCCTCGTCGATCGCGACGCGCGTGTCGGCGCGGTCCTTCTCAGTAAAGGAGGGCAGGTTCACCTTCACGCCGGGAAGATTGATGTGGCGGCGGGACTTGAGCTCGCCGGCGGTCAGCACGCGGCAGCGGATGCGCGCGTCCTTCTTCTCCAACACCTCCAGGCGGATGAGGCCGTTGTCCACCAGCACCGTGTCGCCCACCTTGATGTCGTTGACGAGATCGCGGTAGTTCACGTCCACGCTGCGCACCTCTTCGGAGGATTCCTGCGCCACTCCGCCGGGGCGCACGGTGAAGTCGAAGGTCTGGCCGGGCTCCAGCCGGATGGGCTGGTCCACGTCGCCGGTGCGGATCTCGGGGCCCTTGATATCCATCATGATGGCGATCTCGCGGCCCACCCTGGCCGAGACCGCGCGGATGCGGCGGATGACGGTCCGGCACCAGTCATGGGAGGCGTGCGCCATGTTGAGGCGGGCGATGTCGGCGCCCGCGCGGATCAGCTTTTCCAGCATTTCCTCGGACTCGGTCGCGGGCCCGAGCGTGAAGATGATCTTGGTGCGGCGAAACTCGGCGAACAGATGCGGCATAATGGACATAAACGCATTCCAGCAAAGATCCCGCCATTATTCGGCGCGAGTCCCGACTAGCGGCGTTTTTTGGCAAAAGGTTGACGCACCGCGCCAGGATTTGCGCGCTTTCTCGCGCTTTCTACCACTCCCAGGCGGCGGTTCCGCCGCCCGGAGCCACCACTTCCCAGCCGCAGTGATCGCCGAGCCGGGAACGCAGGCCGGCGAAGCTTTGCTCCACCGCCTCCAGGCTGTTGCAGTCGCGGCTCAGGTGGGTGAGGAAAACCCGCCGCCATCGCCCTTGGGCCGTGGCTTCCAAAAGCTCTCGCGCGGCGTCGTTGGAGAGGTGTCCGTGGCGGCCGGCTATGCGCTGCTTGGTGCTCCACGGCCTCCGATGATCGGCCTCGAGCAGACGCGGGCAATGGTTGCTCTCCACCACCACCACGTCGGCCTCGCGGAGATGCCGATGCACGTGGCCCGGCGCGTGACCCAGATCGGTCAGCCAGGCGAGCGCGCGGCGCGGCGCGAACAAATCCCCGTCGCTCCCGTTTTCGAAACGAAAACCCACCGGCTCCTGCGCGTCGTGCGGCACGGAGAAACTCGTCACCTCCAGATCGCGAAACCGGAAAGTCGCGCCCGTCTCGAAAAGACGCCACGTCGCCTCGCGCCCGGCCTTGGTCTGCACCGCGCGGGCGGTGGCGGCGTTGGCGTAGATCTCCGTGCGAGGATGCTTTCTGAAGCCATCCACCCCGGCCGCGTGGTCTCCGTGCTCGTGGGTGAGAAACACCGCGTCTATCTCCTCCATTTTCGTCCCGGCTCCGCGCAGCAGCTCGTTGAGCCTGCGCCACGAGAAACCCGCGTCGATCAGCACGCGCGCCCCCTCGGTTTGCAGCAGGGCGCAGTTGCCCGCGCTGCCGCTGCCGAGAATCTGGAGTCGCATCGCCATGTGTTAGCGCGGGCAGGCCTAGCCCCGGCCGCGCGTCGCGCCAGCCAAAAAGGACCCGGCTCGTTGACCATCGGGGCGTTTTCGGCTGTGTTGACGGGTTCCAGCATGCCCAAGCCCACCTCAAAACCCAGCGCGGCGTCCCGCAAACGCCCTTCCGTCCGCGCCCTGCGCGGCACGGTCTTCGTCACGCGCCAGGTTCACTTCAACGCCGCCCATCGCCTGCACAATCCCACGAAGAGCGCGCGCTGGAACGCCGAGAAATACGGCCTGTGCAACAACCCCCGCTGGCACGGCCATAACTACGTCCTCGAGGTCACCGTCGCGGGCGAGCCCGATCCCGAGACCGGCTATCTTTTCGATCTGGGCGAGCTCAAGCATCTGCTCGAGGAGCGCATCGTGAAGCCCTGCGACCACCGCAACCTCAACGAAGAGGTCCCTTTCCTGCGCGACGTCATCCCTTCCACCGAGAACCTCGTGATCGCCTTCTGGCAGGAGCTCGAGCCCCGCATTCCGCGCGGTCGCCTGCACTCCATCAAACTCTACGAGACGCCGCGCAACTACGCCGAATACCGCGGCCCCAACCCCGCCCTCTGATCTTCCAAGAACTCCGCGCCAGCTAACCCCGCCCGCGCCGGGGCTACGGTTATCGTCCCAACCGCCTGGCCTCCCAACCCGCCAAAAAACGAAATGCCCGCCCAAAAGAAATCCGCCGCCCGCCGGAAGCCGTCCGCCGCGCAGTCCGTCGCCCCCGCCCCCCAGCCCGCGTCCAAGACGATGTATCTGCACCGCGTCGCCGGGGGACCGGCCCCGCGCATCCGCCGCGCCTACGACGCGAACTTCGCCCTCTCTCCCGCCTACAAGGCCTCGCTGCCCGACATGATGGAGGCGGTCGACGCCATCCCCGGAGCGCCGGTCGCCATCCAGCAGGTGGGTGTATCCAACTTTAAACTACCGCTCAAATACCGCGCCGCATCGGGCCGCGCGGTCCACACGCTCGAGACGTCCGTCACCGGCACGGTCTCGCTCGAGGCCCACCTGAAGGGCATCAACATGAGCCGCATCGTGCGCTCCTTCTACGACCACGCCGACGAGTTCGTCTCGCCCGGCTTCGTCGCGAAGATCCTCCAGGTCTACCGCCGCGACGTCGGCGCGCTCGCCGCCCGCATCCGGCTCGATTTCTCCTACCCGATGAGGCAGCGCGCCCTGCGCAGCGGCCTCGAAGGGTGGCAATACTACGACGCGGCCTTCCTCGGCCGCATCGACGAGAAGGGGCGCGTCCGCCGCTTCATCGAGCTCGATTTCGTTTACTCCTCCGCCTGCCCGTGCAGCGCCGAGCTCTCCGAGCACGCCCGCGATCTGCGCGGGGTCTACGCCATCCCCCACAACCAGCGCTCCAAGGCCCGCGTCCTCGTCGAGCTCGCGCCCTCCGCCGAACTCCGCCTCGAGGAACTGCGCGACCACGTCCTGCGCGGCCTCGTGACCGAGACCCAGGTCATGGTGAAACGCGAGGACGAGCAGGCCTTCGCCGAGCTAAACGGCGCCCACATCAAATTCGTCGAGGATGCCGCCCGCCTCGTTTACGCCGAGCTAGCCCAGGACGCGCGCATCGCCGACTTCCAGGTCGCCTGCTCCCACCTCGAGTCCCTCCACTCCCACGACGCCGTGAGCGTCATCGTCAAGGGCGTGCCCGGCGGACTCTCCGCCGATTTCGACGCCTTCCGCACCCTGGTCTGCTGATTTATCCTCCCTTCGTGCCCAAGAAAAAAGCCTCCCGGTCCTCCGCGCCGCTCATCCTCGTCACCGGCGCCAGCCAGGGCCTTGGCGAGGCCATCGCTCTCGCCTGCGCCCGCCGCCATCCCGGCGCGCGTCTCGCGCTGGTCGCGCGCAACGCGTCCAACCTCGAGGCCGTCGCAGCCCGCTGCGAAAAGCTCGGCGCCGACGCCCACGGCTTCGTCTGCGACGTCACCGACCAGGCCGCCGTCTCGCGCCTGCCCGCCGCCGTGGCGAAGCATTTTCGCGCCGACGCCCCCGACATCGTGATCAACAACGCGGGCGCCTTCACCCCCGCGAAACTCGTCGACACGGACATCGAGACTTTCGACGCCATGCTCTCGGTGAACCTGCGCTCCGCGTTTTTGGTCACCCGCGCTTTTCTTCCCGCTTTTCATGAGCGCGGCTCGGGCGACTTCGTCTTCATCAGCTCCATCTGCGGCAAGATCGGCCTCGACGGCTGCGCCGCCTACACCGCGGCCAAGCACGGCCTCACCGGCCTCGCCGCCGCCCTCCGCGCCGAGACCAAGGGCACGGGGCTGCGCGTCATCGCCGTCCACCCCGGCGCCATCGACACCCCGGTCTGGAAAAACGCCCCCGTCGACCGCGCCCGCCTGATGAGCGCCGCCGGCGTCGCCGAGGCCGTCGTCGCGCTCACCGCCCTTCCGGGCGACGTGGTCGTCGAGGACGTGTTGCTTCGCCCCGGCCCGGGCGATTTTTAACCGCGCCGGCCGCCGCTCACCACTCGATGGTGAGCAGCGTGACCGCCTGACGCGGCAGGACGAAGTTCAGCGATACTTCGCCGTCCGCGCCGCGCTCCAGTTTGGGCGCCTTGGTCTTGGCCAGTCGGCCGGCCGCCTCGAGTTTCTTGTATTGCGCGGGCGTGGGCTCGGCCGGCGAACCCATCTCGAGCCAGAGCGTGTAGGCGTTGCTGTGCGTGCGATCCACCAGGTGGCGCGTCACGCGCGGACGCTTCGCCGCCTCGGGCAGGCCCGCGAGCGCGAGCGAGACCGCCGCGTCCGGCCCGGCGATGTCGTCGTCGTGATAATGCCACGCCATGATCGTCAGGCGCCGGGCCTCCGCGTCCAGGGCCGCTAGCGCCGCCACGTCGGGCTCCCCGCGCACGCCGTCCTTCAGCATCTCGTCGAGCGGCACCTCGCGGGAACTCGTGGTCGCGAGACGCTCGCCGCCCATGCGCGAGAACATGCGAAACACGTTCATCACCGGCAGATTCACGCCGTTGGTCGCCAGCACGCGGAAACCCGCGAACCAGGGCTGGTCCTCGAATTCGAAGGCCCAGGTCAGGGCGCCCTCCAGGTTCACGCCGTGTTTCTCGGCGAGGAGGTGTTTCCGGTAAAAACTCGCCGCGGTGTAGCTGGAATAGACCGTGCCGTTGCGGTAGCCGAGCTGCGGCCCCTGGCAGGCCGCGCAGCCCTCGGGATCGGACTCGCCGATGATGATCGGCTTGTCCTTGGTCTCCGGATACGAGGCGACGATCGCGAAGCCCTTGTCGATCTCGCGCAGCTGCGCCGAGATTCCCATGCGCACCCGGCCGTCGACGTATTTGGGCGAGCCCTTCGCGTGGAACGCCACGAAGTCCAGCGGCGTGCCCACGCCTCCGTTGGCATGGTTCACTCCCCGGATGCAGTGCTCGAGAAAATCGCGATGATACTGGCCGCCCGCCCCCGCGACGTGCGGTCCGCCGACGCGCGCGTTCGGCAGCGCCCGCCGCACGCCGTCGATCGCATAGTCGTGCAGCTTGCGGAAATCCGCCGGCGAGCCGCGCCAGTAGTGCCCGTTGGGCTCGTTCCACACCTCCCAATACCACTGCTCCACCTCCTCCTTCCCGTAGCGTTCGACGCAGTGCTTCGTCCACTGGTAGGCGAGCTCGCGCCACTTGTCGTAGTCCTTCGGCGGATAGGTCCACCCGGTCATGATCTCCTCGTATTTCCGGGTCGGATTCCAGTCGTGCTTGTAAGGCTGCGGATTGGTCGAGAGCGCCTCGGGCATGAAGCCGAGCTGCACCAGCGGCCGAACGCCGCGCGCGAGGTAGGTGTCGAAGATCTCGTCCACGATCGTGAAGTCGTAGACCGGATTCCCGTTCGCGTCCTCGGTGTAGATGTTGGTGCTGCCCCACTTCAACGCGGGCTTGCCGTCGCCGCTCGTCAGCAGGTTATGCGCGCGGAAATAAACCTGCCGCGGCCGCAGCTCGCCCAGCTCGCCGACGAGTTTCTTGCCGTCCGGCATTGTCGCGTAGTTCGGCTCGTCCGCCCCGAAAAAGCGCCAGATCGGCTTCAGCTCGCCGAGTTTGCGCGCGACATCGACCTTGATCGACACGGGAAACTCAGCCGGCGCCACA
This sequence comes from Opitutaceae bacterium, assembly GCA_027482505.1. Classification (GTDB taxonomy): domain Bacteria; phylum Verrucomicrobiota; class Verrucomicrobiia; order Opitutales; family Opitutaceae; genus IMCC26134_A. Next base: position 11,746 of record JAIXVY010000428.1, read on the forward strand.
TCGCCCGCGACAAGCGATCTGCAAAACAAGACATGAGAAGCCAGGGCAACGGGCAGGAGGAGACGTTTCATGGGGTGGAAAAAAATGCGTCGGTGGAGCGGAAATTATCTTTTCGCACCAACTCGACCACGGCCGACAGATCGCGCGAACCAAGCCCGGCGTCCACGGCGCGGGAAAAGCGTTCAAGCGCCGCCACCGCCGTCCGCAGCTCAAGGCCGGCCAAGGCCGCCTCGCGCCGCGCATAGGCGAGGTCCTTCGCCATCAGCGCCAGATGAAACTGCGGCTCCGTAGATCCCTCCGGGCTCATTCGCTCGGCCATCGCCCGCACCAGCGGACTTCCCGGGGCTCCGCCGGTGAGCAAACCAAGCGCGACCGAGTGATCGAGACCGCCCCGCTCCACCATCGCCAGCGCCTCCGCGAACGCCGCGACCTGCACCCCGCAAAGGAAATTGTTGATCAGCTTCAGCCGCGCGCCGCTCCCCGCCGGGCCCGCCGCGATCACCGCCCTCCCCATCGCCTCCATGGCCGGCCTCGCCCGGGCCAGCCCTTCCGCCGGCCCGCCGACCAGAAACACGAGCTCGCCCGCCGCCGCATGCGGCCGGCTGCCCGTGACCGGCGCGTCGAGCACCGTCAAACCCGCGCCACGCGCCTTCGCCGCGGCCTCTAGCTCAAGCACCCATTCGACGCTGACCGTGGAACATTCGACCAGCACCGCGCCGCGGCGTGCCGTCCCGAGCGCGCCCGCCTCGCCCAGCCACACCGCCCGCGCCGCCTCGTCGTCGGCCACCATGCTGAAAACCAATTCAGCCCCCTCGGCCGCCTCGCCCGGGCTGGCCGCCACCCTCGCGCCCAGCTCCGCGAGCGCGCGGACCTTGGACGCATCCCGATTGTAAACCGCCAGGGGAAAACCCGCCTTCGCCAGACGCGCCGCCATCCCGGAACCCATCAGGCCGAGCCCAAGAAAAGCGACCTGCGGACGAACCTTGGCCTGCGAGTCGACAACCGGGGTTTCATTCAACATGCGCGAAGAAGATGTCACCTTTCTGGTGTTTCAATAAGGAGCCTGATATATTTCCAAGCCATCTAGGTTTTCGCGCGCGAAAGCGGCATACATCAATACTGATATTTCAATTTGACCATTTCTTTGTCCCGCTTTCCTCAAACGCATCCAACCACGCCCATGGCACCCGCCGCGCCTTCTTCGCCGCTCCGGTCCGTCGCGTGCCCCGCAAACCGGGACTCGCTCGCGGATCGCGCCTACGAGCAGATTCGCAATCGCATCCTGCGGGGCAGCCTGGCCGTCGGCGCCGCCATCTCGCGCCGCCAGCTCGCCGCCGAGCTAAACATCAGCGTCCCGCCCGTCACCGAGGCCCTGCAGCGCCTCGAAGCCGAGGGCCTGCTCGAAAGCCGCCCGCGCGCCGGCACGCGCGTGCGACGGCTTACGCGACACGACGTCGAGGATCGCTGCATCTTGCGCGAGGCCCTGGAAAGCCAGTCCGCCAGACTCTTCGCGGAACGCGCCACCAGCACGGAAAAAAACGAACTGCGCCGGATGGGCGTCCACATGGACCGGCTCTATGCATGCTGCGAGAGCGACGCGGTGGATCCGGATTTCCTGTTTTCGGTTAACACCTACCACCTCGGCCTTCACCTGCGCATCGCCGAATGCGCCCGCTGCCCCGCCCTTCGTGACGCCATAGAAAAGCAGCAGGTGCTGGTGTTCAACTGGCTGCACGATACCGCGGTGCGACGACGCACCCTCGCCTCAGATCATCACGAGCGGCTCGCCAAAGCCCTCGCCTCCGGCACGCCGGAACAGGCCGACGCCGCCATGCGCCACCACATCCGCTTCGGCATGGCCGAGGTCCTGGCCAAGCTGCCGGAAGAATCGGAAACCGAGACAGCGCTCCTCGCCTGGCGTCCTCGCCGTCACGCCGCCTGAAGCCTGGCAACCAAAACGACCGGTCCGTTCCCTCACTTCGTCCATGCAT
>JAIXVY010000385.1 GCA_027482505.1 Opitutaceae bacterium
CGCTACGATCTGCAAAACCACTGGTCGATCCCGAAGGTAAATGACGTGGGCAACCTCATCGGCTTTCCCGCCATCGCCACCGCCGCCTCCTGGGTCGTCGATGATCCCGTGAAGAAAGCGCGGCTCGAACGCGTCGCCACCGCCGCCGTCGACCATCTCTTCGGTCGCAATCCCCGCCTCGCCGCCGCCCCGGCCTATCCCGAGATGGGTTTCCCCGAGGTCGAGCGAGGCTGGCCCATGCACTACAAGGCCGACGTCTGCGCGCGGCTCGAGCTTTGCCGCAGCTCGCTTTCCTCCGCGCCGGGCTCGGAGATGTTCCCCTTCAAGCCCGACGGTTCCTACCGCCACCCCGAGGGTTGGGTGAACTACGGCGCGGCCTGGTGCGTCAGCCTCGCCTACTTCCGCTTCAACGCCGCGCAAACCACGCCCTCGCTCTAATCATGAAAATCAAAGGAATGCGCTGGTGGATCGTGGTGCTGGTTTTCCTCGCCGCCGTCCTCAACTACGTCGACCGCCAGGTCCTCTCCGTGCTCGCGCCCACCATTCAGGCCGACCTCGGGATCGACGACCGCGAATACGCCAACGTCCTCAACATCTTCCTCGTCGCCTACACGCTCGCCTACCTCGTCTCGGGAAAACTGGTCGACCGCATGGGCACGCGAAGCAGCACGCTGCTCTTCGTCGTGTGGTGGTCCCTGTCCAACGTGGTCACGGCGTGGGCGCAGGGCATGCGCTCCATGAGCGCGGCCCGTTTCTCCCTCGGCCTCGGCGAGGCCGGCATCTGGCCCGCCGCCTCGAAGATCGTATCGGAATGGTTCCCTTCGCGCGAACGCGCCCTCGCGATCGGCTTCTACACCATGGGCGCCACCGTCGGCGCCACCGTCGCTCCCTACCTCGTCATCCCCATCGCGGTCTACGACTACCCCGCGAACATGCCCTGGGTAAATTCCCTCTTCGGTCACGGCACGGGCTGGCGCATGGCGTTTCTCATCACCGGTATCGCCGGTCTGTTTTGGGTGATCCCGTGGCTGCTGCTCTACCGCAAGCCGCGCGACAGCAGGTTCGTCAGCAAGGCGGAGCTCGAATTGATCGAGGAAACCGCCACCTCCACGCCGGCGCCCGAGGGAAAGCCCTGGTCGTGGGGCCGGGTGCTGCGCTTCAAGCCGCTCTGGCTGCTGCTCGTGGCCCGGCTGCTCACCGACCCGGTCTGGTATTTTTACCAGTTCTGGTTCGCGAAGTATCTCAACACCGATCGCCACGTCGCGCAGGACGGCCTGACCATCACGTGGGTCGTCTACGCCGCCGCCGGCGTCGGCTCGCTCGCCGGCGGCTGGCTTTCCGGCGCCCTCATCAAACGCGGCGCGACCCCGATCAAGGCCCGGCTCTGGGTCATGCTGGGCTGCGCGTGCCTGATGCCGATTTCCCCGCTCATCGCCAAGGTCGGCGGCCTGCACGTCACCATGGTGCTGACCGGCGTCACCGTCTTCGCCGCGCTCTCGTGGTTGATCAACATCAGCGCGCTGATCGTCGACGTGGCTCCCAAACACTCGCTCGGCACCATCTTTAGCGTGGTCGCCGCGGGCAGCACGCTCGGCGGCATCATCATGAACATGATCGTGGCCACGATGGTCTCCGGCCCCTCTTCCAAGGCGGCCGGCTTCCTCGACGTCGCCTTCAAGGAAGTGCTCGGTCCGCTCCTCGAACTCGTCGCGGGCCAGGGCTACGGCCCCTGGTTCTGGGCCATGGCCTTCCTGCATCCCCTCGCCTTGCTCCTGCTTTGGTTCGGCGGCATCGCGCGCCCCGCCCAGAAACCCTGAAACCCCGGCCGGCGCCAACGCACCATGTCACATTTCAATCGCTACCTCCCACTTCTGCTGGCATCCATCGTATCGGCCGTATCACTACACGCGCTGGAGCTTCCGAGCATTTTTTCAGACCACATGGTGCTCCAGCGGGCGCAGCCGATCCCCGTCTGGGGGCGGGCCGACGCCGGAGCCAAGGTCACCGTGAGCTTCGGAAAGCAATCGGTCTCGACCGACGTGAACGCGGAGGGAATCTGGCGCGCCACGCTCGCGCCCGAGCCCGCCAGCGCCACCCCGGCCACCCTCCGCGTCGTCAGCGGCGGCAAAGAACTTAGCTTCGCGGACGTCCTCGTCGGCGAGGTCTGGCTTTGCTCCGGTCAGTCCAACATGCAGGTCCCCGTCCAGGAAAGCCGCGACGGCGACCTCGCGGCGCTCGGCGGCGGACACCCGCTGCTTCGCCTCTACACCGTGGACCGCGTCGCCTCCACCACGCCGCGCTTCTCCGCGAAAGCCGCCTGGGCGGTGGCAGGCCCCGCGAACATCCCGACCTTCAGCGCCGTGGGCTTCCACTTCGGCTCGACGCTGCGCGCCACGCTCGACGTGCCCGTCGGCCTCGTCGCCGCGTCCTGGGGAGAGACGCCCGCCATCGCTTGGACGCGACCCGGTGTTTTGGATAAGCACCCGCTCTTTCTTCAGCACCTCGCCGAGTGGGAGGCGGGAATGAAGAAATTCCCCGAGCGCAACGCCGCCTATCTCGCGAAATGCGCCGAGTGGAACAAATCCAAGGGCTTCCCCCCGGACGCCAAGGTGGACCACTGGACCAATCGCGACGCGCCCAAGCCGCCGCCCTACGATCCCAACGGCTCCAAGCGCCCCGGCAATCTCGCCAACGGCATGCTCGCCACCGTCGCCCCCTACGCGCTGCGCGGCGTCATCTGGTATCAGGGCGAGAACGACACCGAATGGGTGCCGGAAAAATACGACGAACGCCTCCGCATCCTCGTCGCCGACTGGCGCGTCTGGTGGGAGAACGCCGAACTCGCGTTCGGCGTGGTCCAGCTCGCCGCCCATTCCCAACCCGTCGCCGCGCCCGGCGACGACGGCTGGGCGCGCCTCCGCGAGAGCCAGCGCCGCTTCGTCCGCGACGATCCCCACGCCGGTCTGGCCGTCGCGATCGATGTCGGCGAGGCGAACGCCATCCACCCCTACGACAAGGAAACCGTCGGCCAGCGCCTCGCCCGCTGGGCCCTCGCCGACATCTACCAGAAGATCAAGCTGCGCGGCGGCCCGGAGCCGGTCGAGGCCACGTTCGCCGACACGGTCTCCATCCGCTTCGAATCGGTCGGCGGCGGACTCTGGGCCTTTAGCGGTCCCGCCCTGGAGGGTTTCACCCTCGCGGGATCGGACGGCGTCTTTCGCGCCGCCAAGGCGGAGATCAAGGGAAGGGACAGCGTGGTCGTTTCCAGCCCCGACGTGCCTCAACCGCAGGTCGTTCGCTACGCGTGGGCCCGCAATCCGCTCGGAGCCAATCTCGTCAATCGTCAGCGCCAGCCCGCGCCCGCCTTTGAACTTCGCAAGCAAAGCCCCGACAGCGCCCCCTGATTTCCCCATGTCGCCCTCTCTTCGCCGCTTTTCCCTCCGCGCCTTTCTCGCGCTCAGCCTGGCCGGCTCCGCCCTCGCGCAGTCCTTCGTGATGCCCGGGGGGCTTTCCGAAATACAGCGCGAGCGCTACAAGCGCTTCGAGACCTTCCACATCAAGGGCGTCTGCAACGACTCCGATCTCGACCGCCTGGCCGGGCTCGGCGTCAACACCGTGCGCGGCTACACCATACCGTCCGCCGAGGCCATGCGCGCAAAACTCGACCACGCCCATCGCTTGGGAATGAAGGTCGTGGTCAGCGAGTGGATGCCCCACCACGGAAAAAACAAGAATCGCGACGGTTCCGTATGGGAGTTCGACTACAACGAGAGAGGCGAGAAGATGATCGCCGATCTCGTCGCCAAGGTCGAAGGCATCGGCGACCACCCCGCCCTGCTCATGTGGGGCCTGGGCAATGAGGTTCACCTCGACGAGCCCTACCTGCGCGTCGTCAACCGCATGTCCGAGGAGATCCACAAGCGTTTCCCGCATCACCTCACCAGCCTCACCGTGGTCAACGTCAAGGACGCGGGCATCGCCGCGATCAAGCAGTTCGCGCCCGACATCGACGTGCTCGGCGTGCAGAGCTACAGTCGCGGCGCCGTGGCGGGCGCCATCAAGCGCGCCGAGACCATCTGGGGAAAGCCCTTCTACATGTCGGAGTTCAACACCAACGGCCCCTGGAATTTCAAAAAGACCGAGTGGGGCGTGGAGCTCGACGAGCCTGTCACCAAGAAGGTCGCCGACCTCAAGGGCTGCTATGCCGCCATCGACGCCTCGCCCCTCTGCCTCGGCTCCACCATTTTCCTTTGGGGCCACGCCACCGCCTACCGGCCCACCTACTTCAGCCTGCTGCTCGACGCCGACCCGAACGGCCAGGCCAAGAGCGCCTCGCTCGACCATCTGATGATCACGCCGCAAGCGGAGGTCATGATCGAAAACTTCACCGGCAAGCCTCCCGCCGGCAACCGCGCCCCGGTTCTCTCCAAACTGGAATTCGAAGGCGGCCTCGCCTCGCGCGTGGCGCAGCCGGGCGAGGCGATGACGATCCGCTTCGAGGCCGCGGACCCCAACGACGATCCGGTGGAGTTCACCACCTGGATACTCGCCGCTCGCGCGCGCAAGACCACCCGCGTCGCCGGGCCCTTCCCGCAGGCCTCCGCGGACCATGCCGTGATTCCGGCGCCCCAGGCTCCGGGCGAATATCTCCTCATGGTTTACGCCGCCGACAAACGCGGCGGCGCCTCCGCCACAACGCTCGCCTTCAAGGTTCCCGCCCCCGCCTCGGACGTCACCGAGCCGCAAAGCGGCGCCGTGCAGCCCTGATCCACCCGCCTCGTTCCCGACGCCACCGACCCGCACCCCTTGCATGAAGCCCCGCCTCGGCATCACCTTTCTGACCTTGTCCGCATTCGCGGTTTCAGCCTTCGCCGCGACCGGCGCCGCTCCGGCCGATCCCGCGTCGCCCGCGCCGCAGGGCGAAAGGCCGAAGTTCAAAAGCAAGATTCACATCCCGGTGAAACTCGCCGGCGAGCCGACCCCTCTGCCGCCCCCGGGCTACGAACTGGTTTTCAGCGACGAATTCGATGGCGAGACGATCGACAAGCAGAAGTGGGGCTTCCGCCTCGACAGCAAGATGCTGAGCACCCAACGGCCGGAAAACATCTCGCTCAAAAACGGCAATCTCGAGATCGCCATGCGCAAGGAGTCCGTGCGCGGGAAAAACTACACCGGCGGCGGCGTGATCAGCCGCCAGACCTTCGTCTACGGCTACTACGAGGCCCGTTTCAAGACCCCGCCCGCCGAAGGCTGGCACACCTCGTTCTGGGCCATGAAAAAAAGCTTCCCCGACGAGCCGCCCAAGCCGCGTGCCTTGCTCGAGCTCGACTTTTGCGAGCAAGACGGAGGCGACCCGCGCTTCTTCAGCTTTGGCATCATCAACCAGGCTCCCAATCCGAAGAAAAAGGAGACGTGGAACGCCGGCCGCTGGGTCATCGAGGACGCGCCGGACACGTCCGCGAACTTTCACGTGTGGTCGTGCGAGTTCACGCCCGAGGTCACCCGCTTCTATTTCGAGGGGAAACTGATGAAGGAGGTCAGCTCAGCCGGATTCCCCCACGACGACATGAGCGTCTGGCTCAGCGTGATCGCGAGCACCTTGAAGGGCGACCGCTGGGTCGACGAAGCCAAGCTGCCCAACGCCATCTTGGTGGACTACGTGCGCGTGTATCAAAACCCGAAGTATCGCGAAGCCGAGGAATCCGTGCGCGCCGCCTCACGTCTCCGCAAACCGGCGACAGCCAAGCCCAAGGGCGACGGCGAAACCCTGCGCGGCGGCCCGCCCGCCGGCCTGAACTAAGGCCATCCCCGTATTTATTTTCCCCTACATAAAATTTTCACGCCGAAATGATCCCGCAACCCCGATGGAATCGAACCCGCGCCGCCGGACTGGGTCTCGCCCTGGCCATCGGCATGCTGGCCCCGGCGAAGCCGCTGACGGCCGTCGAGGCGCCCGTGATCGCCAAAGAGACGCCGCCGAGGCAGATCGAGGACCTGCTGGCTCCGGCGCGGATCCTGTCCGACGTGCTGCTCAAGCAGCCCTCGAAACTGAGCTTCGAGCGCGCGGGGGAAACCGCCTTCCGGCTTTCCGGCGAACTGCCCACGAAACAGGCGGCGATCAATTTGGTGCCGCCGGCGGGCGCTTGGGATGTTTCCGACTACAGCTTCGTGCGGATCGATTTCGTGAACCGCGGGCCCGGCCTGGTCTGGATACGCGGGCGCCTCGACAACGAAGGCGCGCTCGATTGGGCCAACAGCGCGCGCTCGCAGGCCTTCGTCATGCCGGGCGAGCGGGCCACGCTCGGGTTTCCCTTTCCCCGCGCCAAGGCCCTGGACGACGGGCCCTCGCTCTTCGCCACCCAGAGCGCCAAGCCCAATGGCCACCGCGACCACTGGATGAAGTTCGACCCGGCCAAGGTCATCGCCTGCCGCCTCGTCATCCAGTCTACCGCCGCCACCCTCGATCTCTCCGACTTCGTGGTCAGCCTCGCGTTCCCCTACGGCGCGGAGGCCAACAAAGCCCAGGTCGAGTATCCTTATCTCGACGCGTTCGGCCAGGTGCGGGCGCTGGATTGGCCCGGAAAGCTGCACGACGAGGCGGAGCTCAGGCGACGCCACGCCGCGGAGCAGGCGGCGGGCGAAAAGCGACCGGCCTCCTTAAGCAAGTTCGGCGGCTGGATCGAAGGCCCGCGCCTGAAGGCCACCGGCTTCTTCCGCACGGAAAAAGTGGACGGCAAGTGGTGGCTGGTGGATCCCGAGGGGCTGCTGTTTTTCTCCCATGGCGCGAACAGCGTAGGCTTCGCCCAATCCACCCAGATCAAGGGACGCGAGCAGCTCTTCGCCTGGCTGCCCGACGCCGACGACGCGCTCATGAGGGGCGTGGTGGAGGACGGCATGATCAACTTCACGGCCGTGAATCTCGCCCGCACCTTCGGCCCGGGCTGGAAGGAGCCCGCCCGCGAACGCACCCACCGGCGCCTGCGGGCTTGGGGCATGAACACGATCGGCGCCTGGTCGGACCAGGGCTTGATGGAGGACAAACGCACCCCCTTCACGCCCATACTGCACCTGGGCGGCGCTTACTCGCCGCTGGGCAACAAGATCGTCGATCCCTTCGTGCCGAACTTCAAAGCCGATGTCGTCGCGCGTCTGCGCAAGCTCGTTCCCGACCACGAGAATCCCTGGGTGCTCGGCGTCTTCATCGACAACGAAATCTACTGGCACCTGCCCTACGTGCAGAACGCCTTTCTCAAAGGCCCCGCCCAACCCGCCCGCATCGCCTGCGTGGACTGGCTCCGGGAAAAACACGGCACGATCGAAACCCTCAATACGGCGTGGGGCACATCCTACCCGTCGTGGGATGCGATCATCGAGCTGCCCAAGCCGGATCAAGGCACGGCGGCGTTCAAAGCCGACTTGTCGGAACTCAAGCGCCTGATCGCCGGCACCTATTACCGGCTTTGCCACGAGGCCATGCGCGAAGCTTTGCCCAACCACCTCTATCTTGGGTCGCGCTTCCACAAGGCCGACGACGAGGTTTACGAGCAAATGGCCAAGTATCTGGATGTCGTGAGCGGCAACAGCTACGAGACGGTCGCGGGCACCAAGGCCTCGAAAACGGGTGACAAGCCCTGCATGGAAACGGAGTTCCACTTCGGCGCACCCGACCGCGGCGTGCCGGGCGTGGGCCTCTGGTCCGTCGGCGACCAGACTCAACGCAGCCGGGGTTATGTCGCCTACGTGCTCTCTGCCCTCAAACACCCGAATGTCGTCGGCACCCACTGGTTCGCCTACCCCGACCAGTCGGCCGCCGCCCGCCGCACCTCCCCCGGCGGCAGCTCGGGAGAGAATTACCAGATCGGCTTCGTGGATGTGACCGACACCCCCTATCCCGAGATCACCGCCGCCGCGCGCACCCTGGCCGACCACATGTATGCCCTGCGCTCCGGCCAATCGCCCGTCCTGCTCGAGTCGCTCGAAGCTCTCTGGCGCGAGCCAGGCGCCGCCAGCGGCAAACGCACTCCCTGAGTCCGGCGCCTACGCATACGGCATCCATTCATTCGTCCAAAACCCTCTTCTCTCCCATGTTCTCCTTATCCCGTCTCCTCAGTCTATCCCTCATCGCTGCGGCGTCTTTCCTTCCTCCCTCGTTCGGCGCACCGACCACCGCGGAAGAGCCGCGCGCAGGCGTCTTGATAAACGCCGACTTCGAGACCGGTGACATAGCCGGCTGGAGAAACTGGCGCACAAAATTCGCCAAGGTCACCGACCAAGCCCAGTCTGGAAAACACGCCCTCGTCCTCGGCCCCGGCCGGGCGCGGGCCTGCCAGGAACTAAAAATCCGTCCCAACAGCCGCTACCGGCTCTCGGCCTGGGTGAAGACCGACTCGGGCGCCGAGCAGGTCGAGTTGGTCGCCAGCGATTTCGGCGGGCCGAAGGTCTCCGTCGCGAGCGCCTTGACCGAATACACCAAGGTCTCGGTGGAGTTCACCTCGGCCTACGTCACCGACACCTTGCTGATCACGATCTGGCACCCTTTCGGGACAGGCATGGGCTACGCGGATTCGCTGGAGCTGGAGTATCTGGGCGAGGCCCTGCCGCCGGTCGTGCAGGAGTTCGTCACGCCCGTCGTGCCCGAGCAAAAATCCGAGGGCGGCGTGGCCCAGCTTCCGCCGGAGGACATGAAATGGTTCCTCGACGCCAAGTTCGGCCTGTTCGTCCACTGGGGCGTCTACTCCTCGGTCGACAAGGGCAACGAGTGGGTGATGCACAACAAGCGGCACACCCCGGAGGGCTACCGCAAACTCGCCGAGGACCCGAACACCGGCTTCACCGCCGCCAAGTTCAACGCCGCCGAATGGGCTGAGCTCGCGAAGAGCGCGGGCATGAAATACGCCGTCCTGACGACCCGCCATCACGACGGCTACGCCCTGTTCGACAGCAAGCATCCGAACAGCTGGAACAGCGTCCAACACCTCGGCCGCGATCTCATCAAAGAATACACCGACGCAGTCCGTGCGTCCGGCCTTCGCGTCGGGCTCTACTATTCGCCGATGAGCTGGCGTTACCAAGGCTACTACAACGTCGAGGGCAACAAGATGAACCCCAACGTCTGGGGCTACACCGCCCAGGATTGGCACAAGGAAAACGCCCGCGTGATGAAGGAGGAGGTCTACGAGCAGGTCACCGCCCTCCTCTCCAAGTATGGCAAGATTGAATACATGTTCTGGGACGGCGCTTGGCTGGGCCAGACCGTCAACCCCGAACTCGAGGACCGTTTCTGGGACACCGGCCGCTATCAGGACCGCAACGGCGAGTGGCTGATCGACGAGCGCTACGTCGAGCGCGATCCCGCCAACAACCAGGCGCTCGGCATCATGGGCTTGGTCCGCAAGCACCAGCCGCACATGATCGTGAACAAGCGCTTCTCGTGGGTCGGCGATGTCGACGTGGACGAAGGCAGCGCGGCCTCCACCGGCGACATTCGCGTCGCCACCATGGAAAAGTGCATGTCCGTGCAAAAAGGCGGCTGGGGCCATGTCCCGGGCGCCAAGGTCTTCAGTTTCGAGGAGGTCGCCGTCTACCTTTCCGACGCCGTGGTCAGAAACATCAACCTCCTCCTCAATGTGGGGCCGGACCGCGAGGGCGTCATCCCGCAAAACCAGCAGGACGTGCTTCGCCAAACCGGCCGCTGGCTAGAAAAGGTCGGCTCCGCGATCTATCACACCCGCGGCGGCCCCTGGCAACCGCTCCACGGCGAGTATGGGTTCACCTACTCGGGCAACAATATCTACTGCCACGTCTACGAAAGCTACCGCGACAAACCCAAGGGCACCTTCACCACCCAGTCCATCGGCGCGAAGAGCGTGAGCAAGGTCGTCGATCTCTATTCGGGGAAGGAACTCCCCTGGAGGAAGAACGCCGACAACACCGTCACGGTGGAGCAGGTCGACTACGCGCAGACGCCCTACGTCACCATCCTGCAGATCACCCTCACCGAGGACGTCTATGCGAATTAATCTTTCGCGCTTCCTGCTCGCCGCCTGCCTGCCAGCGCTGCTCCACGCCGGCGCGTCGGCGACCAAGGTCGAGGATCTGCTCAAGCCGCACGTCGTCTTCGCCGACTTCAAGGTCGAAGCCCCCGCGTCTCTGGAGCATTCCGTATCCAGCGACGGAAAGCTTCAGGTTTCGGGCAAGATGGAGGACAAGACCGCCACCCTCGTCCTGCGACCCAAGGAAGGCACTTGGGACATCTCGTCCTACGCCTTTTTCCGCGTCGATCTCACCAACCGTAGCGACGGACTGATCTGGGTTCGCGGCGCGCTCAATGCCAAGGGCGGCACCGCCTCCATGGCCTTCATACTCCCGGGGGAGCGCGCGACGGTGGGCTTTCCCTTCCCTCGCATGCCCGAGGCCGATGACTCGCCGGAGCACTTTAAGCTGCAGGACATCCGGCCCAATGGCTTCCGGTATTTCCACTGGAAGCCGTTTTATCCGGAGCAGATGAGCGCCTGCCGGCTGACCATCCTTTCGACGTCCGACACCCTGAAACTGGAGGACGTGCAACTCAGCGTCGGGCAGCCCTACGGCGTCGCCGCAAACGCGAATCTGCACGAGCTGCCCTACCTCGATAAATTCGGCCAGGTGCGCCAGCTGGACTGGCCCAACAAGCTGCATTCGGACGAGGAACTGGCGGCCCGGGCCGCCAAGGAAACACTCGAAACCCAGACCGACAAAGGTCCCGCCAGCTTCAACCGCTTCGGTGGCTGGAACGCGGGGCCGCAACTTGAGGCGACGGGCTTTTTCCGCGTCGAAAAATACAAAGGCCGCTGGTGGTTCGTCGACCCCGACGGCCGGCTGTTCTTCTCCCACGGCGCGAACTCGATCGGTTTCGAGCAATCGACCCCCATTCTTCACGAGGGGAAAAGCCGCGCGGAACTCTTCGCCTGGATGCCGTCCGCCACGGATATCCCCGACGCGATCAGCAAGCACAGCTATCATTTCATGCGGGCGAATCTCTACCGGAAGTTCGGGCCCGACTGGAAGGACAAGGCCCACGAGCGGGTCCACAGCCGCCTGCGCCGCATCGGCATGAACACGATCGGCGCGTGGTCGGACAAGGAGCTCTACGAAAATCCCAAAACCGCCTACACAAACATCATCCACGTATGGTCGGGCGCGAAGCCACTCGGGAAAAAAGTGGCCGACCCCTTCGCCCCCGATTTCGCGCAGCGCGTCGAGGAAGGTCTCCGGAAACTCTTCCCCAAGGGCGAAGACCCCTGGTGCGTCGGCGTCTTCATCGACAATGAGATAGGCTGGCACGAAAAGTTCGTGCAAAACACCCTGCTCGGCGACGCCGACATGCCCGCGCGCCAGGCCGCGATGGCCTGGCTGCGGCAAAAGTATTCCTCGATCGAAGAGATCAACGCCGCCTGGGGGACCAAGTATGAATCGTGGGACGCCGTGAAGGTGCTTCCCGAGAAGTCCGACGCGTTCGAAGACGACGTGAAGGATCTCAAGCGTCTCATCGCGAATCGCTACTATCAGGTCTGCCACGACATGATGAGGAAGGTTCTGCCGCGGCATTTGTATCTCGGGTCGCGCATACACAGCGCCAGCCCCGAGATCATGGAGGAGGCGGCCCGCTTTGTGGATGTGCTCAGCGTCAATCGCTACATGCCTCTGGCGGTGACGAAGCTGCCGGAGGGTTTCGACAAACCCTGCCTGATCGCGGAGTTCCACTTCGGGGCCCCCGACCGCGGCGTGCCCGGATCGGGCCTCTCCTACGTGGGCGACCAGATGGCCCGCAGCCGAGCCTACGCCTCCTACGTCCTCGATGCCGTGCTCCAGCCCAACGTCGTCGGCACGCACTGGTTCGCCTACACCGACCAATCCGCCGCCGGCCGCTGGTCCGCCGGCCGCAACGGCGAGAACTATCAGGTCGGTTTTGTCGACGTCACCGATACGCTCTACCCCGAAATCAGCGCGACCAGTCGGAGCGTGGCGGAAGTGATGTATTCCCTGGCCGACAAGGAGTCGGTCGACCACCTGCAAACACTCGAGGCGACCCTGCGCGCCCAAAAGTAATTCGCGCCCTCGAAAACAGTTTCCACACGCCACCCCCTTCATCGCGCATGAAATCCTATCTCTGGCGGGCGCTTTGCCCGCGTATGCTCGCCTTGCCCGTGCTTTTCGGAACCGCCGTGTTTTCATCCCACGCGGCCCAACCCGAAACGCAGCCGATCACGCACACCGTTTTTCGTCCCGGCCAACCTTGGCCCGACACCAATGGCGTCCACATCAACGCCCACGGTTTCTCGGTCCTGAACGTCGATGGCCGTTACTACTGGTATGGCGCGGAGAAGATCGCGGGGAAGACGGAGGACGAAAAAAACGAGGCCGGCGTTCGCCTCTACGTCAGCGACGACCTGCTGAATTGGGAGGACAAGGGCCGGGTGCTCGATGTTTTTGCGCCCGGCGCGCATCCCGCGCTGGCCGAGGCCTTCATTCTTGATCGCCCCAAGGTCATCTTCAACGAGACGACCAAGAAGTTCATCCTCTATTTCAAACTCTACCCGCCCAAGGAAAAGGGCGGGAAGAGCGGCAAAGACTACGCGTGGGTGGGCATGGCCACCTCGTCGACGCCCACCGGCCCCTTTGACTACAAAGGCTACTTCCTCGGCAACCACAGCGAGTTTGGCACCGGCGATTTCGCCATCTTCGCCGATACCGACGGCGCGATATACCACATTGCCGTGCGCAAGCCCGACAAGGCCCTCGTCTACGGCCGCTTGTCCGCGGACGGCCTGAAACCAGAAAGTGAATACAAAGTGCTGGAGGGCGTTACCCTGAAAACCGAGGCCCCAGCCTTCTTCCGTCGCGGTGACAAGGTCTACCTCCTCGGCTCCGGCACCTCCGGCTGGAACCCCAACCCCGCGCGCATGTTCGTCGCGGATCGTTTCACCGGTCCCTACACCGCGCTGCCCAACCCCTGCGTCGGCGTAAACCCGATCAACAAGCTCGGGCCCGACAAAACCTTCGGAGGCCAGAGCACCTTCGTCTACCCCGTCCCCGGACGCAAAGACGCCTGGATCGCGATGTTCGACATCAACAAGCCGGAGGATCCGATCAACGCCGGCTACATCTGGCTGCCAGTCGAATTCGAGGCCAACCGCCCCGTCATCCGCTGGCGCGATGAATGGGATCTGGCTGTCTTCAACAAACCCTAACTCGATTTAGGCAACGCCAACAGACCGTTGAAATCAGACAATCGCAAA
>JAIXVY010000316.1 GCA_027482505.1 Opitutaceae bacterium
CCGGCAACCCCGCCACCCCGCGCGAACAGGTTTTCCCCGGCAACCGCCCCGGCTACGTCACCAATCCCAACCCCCGCCTCACCACCCGCGAAGGCGTGCCCGTCTGCGTCCAGCCGCTCCTCGCCGGCGGCGACTACGCCACCGCCTGGTTGGAGCAAAAGTCCGCCGACGGCCGCTCCGCCGTCCTCTACGTCTCCACCGCCAACGAAGTCCCCGCCGCCGATCGCTCCGCCGCCGTCGCCGTGGCCGACGTCCGCTCCGCCGCCTCCGCCGGCCTGCCCGCCCTCGTCGCCGAACACCGCGCCTGGTGGCACGCCTTCTACCCGCGCAGCTTTCTGACCATCCCGGACGCGCGCATGGAGGCCTTTTACTGGATTCAGCTCTACAAGTTCGCCTCCGCCTCCCGTCCCGACGCGCCGCCGGTGGACAACACCGGCCCGTTCTTCCGCGTCACCCAGTGGCCCGGTCTCTGGTGGAATCTCAACGTCCAGCTCACCTACTGGCTCCCCAACGCCTCCAACCACCTCGACCTCGGCCGCAACCTCGTCACTGAGATCGACCGAAACTTCGACGGCCTGCTCGCCTCCTTCGTCCATCAACGCACCAAGATCGGCGACTTCGCCTGGGTGATGCACAACCACTGGCTCTTCCACCGCCACGCCGGCGACTGGACCGCCCTGCGCGACTCCTGGCTGCCCAAGGCCCGCGCCGTCCTGGAGGCCTACCGCCCCCTGCTCCGCCCGCAGCCCGACGGTCGCATCGACCTCGCCCCCAGCGAATCCCCCGAATACCACGGATTCCGCTCGTATCCAAACTCCTCTTACAACCTAGCCCTCTTGCGCTGGCTGCTGGAGTCCATGATCGAGGCCGACGCGCGCGACGGCTCCCCTTCGCCCGAGGCCGCCGAGTGGCGGGCCACGCTCGACAAGCTCGCGCCCTTCCCCATCGACGCCAACGGCATCATGATCGCCGGCAACCAGCCGGTGGACAAATCGCACCGCCACTACTCGCACCTGCTCGGCCTATATCCGCTCTTCGTCCTCGATCCCGACTCCCCCGTCGACCGCGAGCTGGTGAAGAAATCGGTGGAGCACTGGCACAAGATCGATGACGGCAAGGAACTCGCCGGCTACTCCTTCACCGGCGCCGCCGCCCTCTACGCCGCCTTCGGCGCGGGCGACCAGGCACGCGACATCCTGCGCACCTTCCTCACCGGTTCCATCGGCATCAGCAAACTCCTGCCCAACACCCTCTACGTCGAAAGCGGTAACCTAAACCCCGTCATCGAAACGCCCCTCAGCGCCGCGGTCGCCACCAGCGAACTCCTCTTCCAGAGCTGGGGCGACAAGCTCCGCGTTTTTCCCGCAACTCCCGCCGACTGGCCCGAGGCCGCGTTTCACCAACTCCGCGGCCAGGGCGCCTTTCTGGTCAGCGCCGTCCGCGCCGAGGGCCGCACCGCCTGGGTCGCGATCGAGAGCGAGGCGGGCGAGCCATGCGTCGTCAAAGTCGGGGACTGGCGCGGACGGCTCGAGGTCTTCGGCCTGCCCCGCGGCGATGTCGCCGAAATCGCCCCCGGCGAATACCGCATAACCCTCGCAAAGGGCCAGCGCGTCCTTCTCCGCCCCGAGGGCGCCAAGGTCTCCCCGCCCATCCGCCCCCTCCCTGTCGTCCAGACCGCCCGCAATCTCTACGGAGTAAAACGCGGCCAAGGCCTCACCGGCCAGCAAGCCTGGCCGGAACGTCCCCTCCCCAAGGAGTAGACGCCGCCCTTCCACCGCCATAACCATGGCCTTCCCGTTCGATCACGACCTCGCCGACAACGTGGTCGACGCCGCCAAGGCGATCAAGGCCGCCGCCGATCAGGACATTAAGCGCTGACAATTCCGCCTACCGGGTGGCGAAGCGCTGCGCTTCTGCTCTTCTCGCCGCACCCTGCGTCCGACGTGCGGCAACGAGCCACCGAGTCCGTTTCCACATGACCATCTTCCGCCGTCGTCACGCCTTTCCGACCCTCTTTCTCGCCGTGATATCAGGCCTGTTTCTTTGCCCGGAAGCCAGCGCCTCCGCCGCTTCCGATTCCTCCTGGACAGCCCGCTGGATCGGCCCCGCGGACGCCGAACGGCCTGCCGGACCGGCGAAGAATCTCTGGTCCTGCTACCGCCACTCCTTCTCTCTCGCCGAAAAGCCCGCCTCGGCCCGCGCGCGCATAGCCGTCGATTCCAAATACTGGCTCTGGATCAACGGCCGCCTCGCCGTCTTTGAAGGCGGCCTGAAACGTGGACCAAACCCGCGCGATACCTATTACGATACCCTGGACCTCGCCCCTTGGCTCCAGGCCGGGGAAAACCAGATCGCCGTCCTCGCCTGGTATTGGGGCCGCGACGGCTTCTCCCACAAGAGCAGCGGACAAGCCGGCTTTCTTTTCGAACTGCAGGCGGGTCCGGCGCTCGTCGTCTCCGACGCCTCTTGGAAAGCCATACGTCACCCGGCGTTTGGCGAAACCGGCGCCCCCTTGCCCAATTACCGCCTGCCCGAGTTCAATGTCCATTACGACGCCCGCCTCTCACCCGGTGATTGGTTATCCGCGGCGTTCGACGACCACGCCTGGCCGGCGGCCTTCGAGCTTGGCGCGCCGCCCGCGGCTCCATGGAACGCGCTCGTCCCGCGACCCACTCCGCTCTGGCGCGACAGCGGCCTGATCCCCTTCGAAGGCTCACCCGCGTATCCGTTTACCACCGACGACGCGCTCGTCGTAGCCCGCTTGCCGCGCAATCTCACCATCTCGCCTTATTTCAAGATCAAGGCCCCCGCCGGCCTGCTCATCGACATCCGCACCGACAACTACAAGGGCGGCTCCGAATACAACATCCGCACCGAATACGTCACCACCGACGGCATCCAGGAATTCGAGTCCCCCGCCTACTTCAACGGCCACTCCGTCCACTACACCTTCCCGCCCGGCGTCGAGATCCTCGATCTGCGCTACCGCGAGACGCGTTACGACACCGAATTCTCGGGTTGGTTTGAGTGCGACGACCCATTTCTCAACCGGCTCTGGCTGAAGTGCCGTCATACGATGAACGTGAACATGCGCGACGCCATCCAGGACCCAGACCGCGAGCGCGCCCAGTGGTGGGGCGATGTAGCCATCCTACTAGGCGAGATGTTCTACGCGTGCGACACGCGCTCCCACGCCCTCATCCGCAAAGCCATCCTCGACCTCGTAAACTGGCGCAAACCCGACGGCGTCCTCTACTCCCCCGTCCCCGCCGGTTCCTGGGATAAAGAGCTCCCCGGCCAGATGCTTTCCAGCATCGGTGAACACGGCTTCTGGTATTACTACCGCTACACCGGCGACGTCGCCACCCTCGCCACCGCCTACCCCGCCGTCCGCGATTACCTCGCCCTCTGGCAACTCGGCCCCGACGGCCTCCTCGTCCACCGCCCCGGCGGCTGGGATTGGGGCGACTGGGGCGAAAATATCGACCGCCCGGTCATGGACAACGCCCTCCTTTACCAAGCCCTCGCCACCGCCATCCAAATGGCCCGCCTCACCGGCCACGAGGCCGACATCCGCGGCTACGAAACCAAACGCGCCTCCATCGCCGCCAACTACAACCGCGTCCTCTGGCGGGGCACCGAGTATCGATCGCCCGGATACACCGGCAAGACCGACGACCGCGGCCACGGCCTCGCCGCCCTCTACGGCCTCGCCACCCCCGACCAGTGGCCCGCCCTCAAAAAGGTTTTCACCACGTCCTTCGAGGCCAGCCCCTACATGGAGAAATACCTCATCGAAGCGCTCTTCCGCATGGGCGACACCGACGCCGCCCTCGCCCGCCTCAAGACCCGCTACCAAAAAATGGTTGAGAGCGAGCTCACCACCCTCTGGGAAGGCTGGGGCATCGGCTCCGAGGGCTACGGCGGCGGCAGCTACAACCACGGCTGGGCCGGCGGCCCCCTCACCCTCCTCGGCGAATACGTCGCCGGAATCGCGCCCACCACCCCCGGTTTCGCCACCTACCAGGTCAAACCCCAGCTCGGCTCGCTGCGCCGGGTCAGCGCCGGCCTCGACACCGTGAAGGGCCGCATCGCCGTGGCGATTGAGCGCGACAACGACTCTTTCCGCCTGCGCCTGGAATCTCCCCCGTCCACTCTCGCGACCGTCGCTCTCCCTCTCGCCGCCACCGTCACTTGCAACGGCGGCCTGGTCTGGCCGATAGCCGACGCAAAACCGGTCGCGGGCCTGGTCTTCGCCGGCGCCGATGCAACGCACGCGCGCTTCACCGTGTCCCCCGGCGCATGGGAATTCTCCTCGCGCTGAAGATTACCGTTCATCCATGCAAATTCTCTCCCGCTCCGCCGCCGAACTCCAAATCGTCCTTTCCGGTGGTGTTCTCGCCCTGCGCCCTCTCGCGGACAACACGCTCCGCGTCCGCTTTACCCCGGGGCAGCCCACGCCCGAGGCGCCCAGCCTCGTCTTCAACCAGCCTTTCACCCCTCCGCCCTTCGCGCTTCGCGAAACCCCCGACTCTTTCCAGCTCGTCCTCCCCTGCCTCACCGCGCGCCTAGACCGCGCCTCCGGCGCGCTTTCCTTTATCGACGCTTCGGGCCGCACCGTCCTCGCCGAGGCCCCGGGCACCCGCTCGGCCTCCGCCTCCACCATTCGGGACGAGCCGACCCTCGCCGTCGCCCAAACCTTCCTTTCCCCGCCAGACGAACGCCTTTACGGCACCGGGCAGTTTCAGGACGGCTACCTCAACATCCGCGGCCTCTCGCGTCGCCTCACCCAGGTAAACACCCAGATCGCCATCCCCTTTCTCTACTCCAACCAAGGCTACGGCCTGCTCTGGCACAACTACGGCCTCGTCGACCTAAACCCCGGCGACCACCTCGTGTCCCTCTCGAACGAAGGCGCCGACTCCGCCGCCGTTCAGATTGACGTCACCACCGCCGAGGGCACCCAGACTGAAACTCGCCGCTCCGGACGTTTCACCGCCCGCTTCACCCTCGCCCAGGCCGGCCCCCACGCCTTCCTGCTCGACGTCGGTCGCAAAATGGCGAACCGCCACACCGTCATCCTCGATGGCCGCACCGTTTTCGACGTCGAAAACTACTGGCTGCCGCCGACCACCAGCTGGATCAGCGACCTCACCCCCGGCGAACACACCATCGAGGTGCGTGCCGCCTCCGAGGATCAACCTTCCCTCTCTTTCCGCCGTATCGACGATACCACTACTCTCCGCTCCCCCGTCGCCGACGCCCTCGATTACGTCGTCTTCGCCGGCTCGGCCGACGAGGTCATCGCCTCCTACCGCCGTCTCACCGGACCCGCCCCCCTGCCGCCGCTTTGGGCGCTTGGCTACATCCACTGCCGCGAACGTTTTTCCTCCCAGGAACAGATCGTATCCACCGCCGCCGAATTCCGCCAACGCCACCTCCCCCTCGATCTCATCGTCCAGGATTGGCAATACTGGGGTCGGCACGGCTGGAACGCCATGCGCTTTGACGAGGCCGACTACCCCGATCCAGCCGCCATGGTGCGCGACCTCCACGCCCTCAACGCCCGCCTGATGGTCTCCGTCTGGTCGAAGATCGACGAAAACTCCGAGCTCGGAAAACAATTCACCGCCCGCCGTCTCTACATCCCGGGCACTACCTGGGTCGACTTTTTCAACCCCGAGGCCGCCGCCTTCTACTGGAAAAACTTTAGCGCCAACCTCCTCTCCCTCGGCATCGACTCCTGGTGGCAGGACGCCACCGAACCAGAAAACGACGACCTTCATGGCCGCCGCACCCATCTCGGCCCCGGCGAGAAGACCCGCAACCTCTACCCGCTCTTCGTCAACCGCACCATCTACGAGGGCCAGCGTGCCGACGCGCCGGAAAAGCGAGTCTTCATCCTCACCCGCAGCGCCTTCCCCGGCCAGCAACGCTACGCCGCCGCAACTTGGTCGGGTGACATCGGCCACGACTGGGAAACGCTCCGCCGCCAGATTCCCGCGGGGCTCAATTTCTGCGTCACCGGCCAGCCCTATTGGACCACCGATTGCGGTGGCTTCTTCCGCCCCGGTCCCGGCCAATTCACCGACCCTGGCTACCACGAGCGTTTCCTCCGCTGGTTCCAGTTCTCCACCTTCTCGCCGCTCCAGCGCGTCCACGGCTACCAGACCGACACCGAGTTCTGGCGCTACGGCGAAGTCGTCGTGCGAGAGGCCCGCCGCTACCTCGAATTCCGCCAGCGCCTTATCCCCTACCTCTACTCGCAGGCCGCCGCCGTCACCTTCCACGGCTCCACCTTGATGCGACCGCTGGTCATGGACTTCCCCTCCGATCCGGTCGCCCTCGACCAAGACGGGCAATTCATGTTCGGCCCAGCTTTCCTCGTCGCGCCCGTGACTCGCCCCGACGTCTCCACTTGGGAAGTCTACCTGCCTCAAACTCCCGGCGGCTGGTTCGATTTTTGGACCGGGGAAAATCTTGGCTCCGGGCGCACCGTCTCCAGTCCGGCCCCGCTTCAACGCATTCCGCTCCACCTCCGGGCCGGCTCCATCGTGCCGCTCGGCCCGGTCAAAACTTTCGCCGCCGAAAGTCCAGCCGACCCGATCGATCTCCGCATCTATCCCGGCGCGGACGGCGCGTTCACTCTCTACGAGGATGAGGGCCTCAACAATCGCTACGAATCCGGCGCGCGCGCGGAAATCCCTATCCGTTGGGACAACGCCGCTCGCAGGCTTACCTTCGGCCCCCGCCAAGGAGCCTTCCCCGGAATGCTGCTCTCTCGCACTTTCCGCGTCGTATGGGTTCGCCCCGGCCACGGCATCGGCCCCGCCGCTCCCGCTGTTGCCGATGTGGAGCTCCGCTACGATGGTCACGAGCTCGCCATCGCCGCACCGCTTGCGATCTAAGTCACCATGCCCGCCTCCATTCTTAGCTACGACAAACCCGCCTCCGCCTGGGTCGAAGCGCTTCCGCTCGGCAACGGACGTCTCGGCGCCATGGTCTTCGGCGGCACCGC
>JAIXVY010000425.1 GCA_027482505.1 Opitutaceae bacterium
CTCAAGCTGTATCGGAAAAACCACGACAACGCCGCCGTGGCCTCCCGCCTCCCCGCCCTGCTGGGTCTGGTCGGCCTGGCCGAGCGAGCCGACACGCTGGTGGAAAAACTCTCCGGCGGCCAGCTGCGCCGCCTCGGGCTCGCCCTCGAGCTCGCCACCGAGCCGGCCTGCCTGCTCTGCGACGAGGTCACCAGCGGGCTCGACCCGCGCAGCGAGGACCAGATCCTGGCCGTCCTCCGCCGCCTCGTCGCCGAGCAGGGCCGCACCGTCCTCTGCGTGATCCACAACCTGGCCAAGCTGGACCAGTTCGACGTCGTCACCGTGGTCTACGAGGGCGCGGTGGTTTTCCAGGGCTCTCTGCCCGCGCTGCTCGCCCATTTCGACATCGCCGACGCGCTCACGCTCTACGACCGGCTGGCCGAGCATTCCGTCGAGGAATGGCTGGCGAGGCGCCCGCCGCCCGCCGCACCCGCGCCGGCCTCCGGCTACCCTGCCCCCCACCCCGTGCCCCGGCCCGGCGCGCTCTCCCAGTTGGTCACGCTCCTCGCCCGCCGCTGGCGGCTTTTCACCCGCGACCGCGGCACCCTGGCCCTCACCGCCGCGATCACCTTCGGCTTCCCCTGCCTCGTGGTGATTTTCGCCCTTGGAGGCCTGCCGCAGTTGCGCGGCCTCGAGCTCCAGCCCACCGGCGGCATCCTCGAGTCCCTGCAGGCGCGCGCCGAGTTTCGCCGCGACGCGGCCGACACCGCCACGCTCGTCTCCGGCCTTATCCTGTTTCAGGTGATCCTGCTCTGCCTGATGGGCAGCAACAACGGCGCCCGCGAGATCGCCGCCGAGCGCGCCCTCTACGAGAAGGAGCGCATGGCCGGCCTGCGCCCGGCCGCCTACGCCGGCGCCAAGCTGCTCTGGGTCGCCCTGCTCGGCGCGGCCCAGGGGGCGTGGATGACCGCCTTCGTCAAGGTGCTGTGCGCTTTCCCCGGCGCCTGGCTGCCGCAGCTCGCCGTCCTCTCCGCCGTGGGCGCGTCCATGAGCGTGGTATGCCTCGGCCTTTCCGCGCTGCTCTCCTCGCCGGAGCGCGCCTCGCTGCTCTCGATCTATCTGGTCGGCTTCCAGCTCCCGCTCTCCGGCGTGGTGCTGGCCCTGCCGGCCGCCTTGGTTTGGACGGTGCGCCCGTTCATCGCCACCTACTGGGGCTGGTCGGGCTACCTCACCGCGATGCGCGACTCGCGCTTCTACGACGCAGTCGCCCTGCTCGATCCGGGCTGGCTGGCCGGCGCGGCCGCGGCCCTGGCCGTGCTCGGCGCCCACGCGGCGCTCGGGGCCGCGCTCGTTTTCCACGGCGTGCGCGGGCAGCGCTGGCCCTGAGACTGCAACTCAGCCGCGGTCGCGCAGACGCCGCTCCAGCGCGGCCAGGCCGTCCTGCATGTCGGCGAGCCGGGCGCGCAGCGCCGCCACGTCGTCGCCCACGCTGGAGCGTCCCGTCTCGGCCACGTTGCGCTCGCGCTCCTCCGCGGCCATCTCCTGCCGCGCCTCGTCCATGCCGTTCACGATCACGCCGATGAACAGGTTCAGGATGATCATCGTGCCGACCAGGATGAAACTCAGGAAATATGTCACCGGCACGAAGCGACCCGGATAGGCCGCGAACTGCGCGTGCATCAGCTCGGTCCACCCCTCCATCGTCACCACTTGGAATAGCGTCAGCGCCGCGCGCCCCAGCGTCGCGAAATGCTCCGGATCGCCCGCGCCGAACAACGCCACGCCCGCCACCGCATACACATAGAACAGCAGACTGAGCAGCAGCGCCACGTAGCTCATGGAGGGCACGCTCTTGATCAGCGCCCCGACCAGCAGCTGAAGGCGGGGCACCGCGGTCACGAGACGCAACACGCGCAGCACCCGCACCAGCCGCAGCACCGCCGCGAACTCGGTGTGAAAGGGCAGCAGGCACACGCCGACGATAACCGCGTCGAAGACATTCCACGGATCGGCCAGAAAACGCCAGGGACGCCGACCGTGCGCCGCGATCCGCAGGACCAGCTCGACCGTGAACAAACCCAGCACCACCCGATCCAGCGCGTGGAAAAAGTCCCCGTGCGCCTCCATCCACGGCCGATGCGTCTCCGCGCCGACCAGGAGGCCGGCGAAGATGATCAGCCCGATCACCGCGCGCTGAAACCCGGGCGCGGTCGTGACGCGCGCGCACCAGCCGGGGAAGCCGCCTGCCTCGCCGCCCGGCGTCTCTTTTTCGCCGGAGTCTCGTTTCGCCTGTGAATTTCGCATGGTCGCGAAGCCATGCGGCCGGGCCCGGCTGTCAATCCCGCCCGGCGCCCGATTGCCGCCGCGGCTTTGCGGTTGCCGCGCCCCGCGCGAAGCGCGAGCCTCGCCCCAGCTTATGCGCCGCCCCTCCCCGCCCGCTTGGTTCCGGCCCCTCTCCGTCCTCCTCCTCGCCGCCCTCGCGCTCACCGGCCCCGGCTGCGCCCGGCAGTCGAACGAACCTTTCCCCGTCGCCGCCTATCTCGACGCGCCCGACAACCTGCAGGGCAACCGCTACAGCCTCGACGCCGAGATCGACGCCCAGCTCCAGTGGCGCGAAGGCGTGGGCCGGCTCCTCGCCGTGCGCCCGCTTGCCGCCGAGGCCGGCGCCCGCCTGCCCGTCTTCA
>JAIXVY010000441.1 GCA_027482505.1 Opitutaceae bacterium
GCCAATGAAGCCACGATGACAATCCCCATTCCCAGTCGAAGGCAATTTTGCTAGCGGCACGCATAAAACCAGTCAATAGCATATTTACTATGCGATAACATATTCCAAGGGCATGATACACTTTGCCGGCCTTAATGTTGGTATGTATACACATTGTATAAAAATCTCCCAGCATAATTATTATTGTCAAAATACTATCAGTCACCGCAAATGTAATAATACCGGCTTGCATGGAGGATGTTTTGCGGAATATCTTCTGTCCGCCCCCCGGGGTCGATGCTGCCATAGGAGATCCCAATCCATGATCAAATCGCGACCCGCCTCCGAAGTAGCCCAGCTCGCGCGATTGGGTGCCACGCTGGAGATTGACGGATCTGCCTATTCTGCGCCGGACCTCAAATATATTGCTGATGTCGCGGCTGGCGCGTCCGGCAGTGTGACATTGCTCAATATGGGCGCGCATAACGCGCCTGAGATCGGTTCAATCGCTGCCGCCGGCCCCAAGATGGAGCTGGACGCGAAGCGGCTGACCGCAGGTCAGTTGGCATCGATCGCCAGCTACTCAGCCCAGGGCGCCGGATCGCTGGTCATTTTCAACAGCGAGCATTTGACCACCAGTCAGATGGTCGGCATTTATGAAAGAAGCCCTCGCAAAATTGCCTTTCGCTAATGTTTTTGAGGAATTCATCCATGATGAGCGCGTTGACGGCTGGCCAGGTTTGGGGCCGCGACAAGCCACGTCTGTCCGTGATCGGCCTCGGAAAGCTCGGCTCGCCCATGGCCGCGGTCTTCGCAACGAAGGGCTTCGAGGTTGTGGGGGTCGACCTCAACCGTCACTTCGTGGACGCCCTGAACGAGGGCCGCGCCCCGGTCGATGAGCCGCAGCTGCAGCAATACATCGACAGCGGGCGCGCCCGTCTGCGCGCGACGGTCGATATGGCGGACGCCATCCTCGCGACCGACATCACCTTCATCATCGTGCCCACGCCCAGCAACAGCCTCGGCTTGTTCTCCAACCGCTTCGTGATCAACGGTGTCCGCGCGATCGGCTAGGGACTGCGCACGAGGAGCGGCTATCATATCGTGGTCGTGACATCGACCGTGATGCCCGGCTCCACCGGCGGCGAAATCCGCGCTGCGCTCGAGGCCGCTTCCGGCCGTCAGATCGGCCCTGAACTTGGCCTGTGCTACAATCCCGAATTCATCGCTCTCGGGACTGTAGTGCGGGACATGCTGCACCCTGATTTCCTGCTCATCGGCGAGAGTGACGAGAAGGCAGGCACCCTGCTGTGCGACGTGTATCGCGACTCGATCAACGTCACGCCGGTCTATCGCCGCATGAATTTCGTCAATGCCGAGCTGTCCAAGATTTCGGTCAATACTTTTGTCACGACCAAGATCAGCTACGCCAACATGTTGGGCGAATTGTGCGACCGGCTGCCCGGTGCCGACGCCAATGTCGTTACCGAGGCCATTGGTTCCGACAGCCGCATCGGCATGAAATACATCCGCCCGGCCATCGGCTATGGTGGGCCTTGCTTCCCTCGCGACAACAAGGCCTTCGCGGCGCTCGGCCGCAAGCTGGGCGTGGTGTGCGACTTGGCCGAGGCGACTGACAAGGTCAATCACCGCCAGGTTCAGCGCGTCCTGGACGTCATCGGCCTGTTCCATGACAGCACCGCCGAAGTCGCTGTGCTCGGCCTGTCCTACAAGCCGGCCACGCCGGTGGTGGAGGAAAGCCAGGGTGTCGCCGTGAGCCTCGGCCTGGCCGATGCCGGCTACAGCGTGACGGTGTTCGATCCCCAGGCGCTGGCTGCCGGTCTTGCTGTGCTGGGTGACAAGGTGATCCCCGCCGAGAGCCTGGCCGCCGCGGTCGCGACCGTTGACGTCGTGGTGGTGATGACCCCCTGGCCGGACTTCGCAGCGCTGGATGCTGCCATGCTGGGCCACCGCCCGGTGCTGGTTGTGGACCCCTGGCGTATCATTGATCCAGCCCGCATCGGGCCGCAGGCGACACTGATCAATCCCGGTGTCGCTCCGCGATCCGGTCGCCGTATGCCTGCTGTGCCCCAAATGGCACAGTAGTCGGCCAGCATGCCGCTTTCGCCAGGTCTCTGGATCGATATCGACCCGTCGACCGCCCTGTTCCCGGAGCCGAAACTGGCCATCAATGCCGGGGCGGATGGCGTGGTGGAGATCGCAGGCTCCCTGCGCCAATGGCAGGTCCTGGTTGAGGTCGATTCACCCGTGCCTGGCCCAGGCCACATCGGCATTCGCGGCTGCATCACCGTCAGCACCGGCCGAATCCTCGTCGCGCTGTTCGGCGGCGGCGGCGCGGTTCTGCATCAGTTCCTGCACGATGGCAGCAAGGGCGACTGGTTCGAGGAGTTCTGCTTCATCTCTGAGGAGATTTCGCATATCGCGCTTCGCAATGGGGTCGGCGCCGATGCGGAGGTCGACATCTCGCTGCGCAGCTTGACGGTGCAGCAGACGGTCGGCGCGCTGAAGCCATGGCCGCTCGACGACCTGTGGGCGCCGGTCTCCACGCCGCTGCCCGCGGATGCGCCGCACCATCCCGCCCTGACCGCGGTGCCTGGATGGAGCGGCCTCAATCCATCCGGCTTCACGGTCAACTGGGTCGGTACCAGGACGGATCTCCGCTTTCTGAAAGGCTTGGCCGCTCCGCTGCCAGGCATGGCCGCGCCGCCCATGCCGGAGCTCTCCGAGGAGTATTTCGAGTGGATTTTTCTCGCTGAGGCCATCGCTGCCGCAAGCGGGCGTTTCACGATGGTCGAACTCGGTGCTGGCTATGGTCGCTGGATGATCGATGCTCTGGGCATATTGCGGCAACAGGGTCGCCGCGACCTCACTCCGTATTTCATCGGGGTTGAGGCGGAACCGACGCATTTCGCCTGGATGGCCGACCATTTCCGCAATAACGGCCTGGACCCGACCGAGCATTGCCTTGTTCAGGGCGCCGTCTCCGCCCATGACGGCGCTGTCCGCTTTGCCGTGGGCGACGCTGATGCGTGGTACGGCCAATCCATTATCGACGACGCCGAGACCGGCGTGAGTTCTGCCATGGTGCCGGCCTATTCGCTCAGCACCCTGTTGCGGGACGTCGATTGTGTTGATCTGCTTGACATCGACATCCAAGGCGCCGAAGCCGAAGTCTGTGTTGCTGGCGCACGGACGCTCGAC
>JAIXVY010000310.1 GCA_027482505.1 Opitutaceae bacterium
GAGCGACGCCGATATAGCGACTTTGCGCCAAATTCAGGCGGAGCACGAATACGCCGCCGAGCTTCTGCGCAACAACGTGCTCGATATGGGCGGAAACCCCGCCTCCGACTCGGGCGCGTGGGGGACTATGGCCAGCGCTCTGCAGAGTCTGGCGAAGACCTTCGGTGAATCATCCGCTCTCGCGGGCCTCCGGCAAGGCGAGGAAAAGGGTTTGGAAGATTATGAGGACGCGCTCGAACACGAGGAGGTCATGCCTGGCTGCAAGGACATGATACGCTCCGAGCTTCTGCCGCGCAGCCGCCGGCATATCGCCACGCTCCAGGAGCTCTCGGAACGTCACTGAGGAGGAATGCGCATGTCCCCCGTCTTACTGCCTGTGTCCCGTCTTGCGCGCGCCGTGCCTCTTCCGCTTGCGTTTGCGTTTTTTCCCCTGCACGCGGAGCCGCGTTCTTCCGCCGTGCAAAGCCAGCCTTCCGCCCCGGTCGATGACGCCCGGACTGCCGCCTCAAGCGCCGCTCGCTTGCTCGGCTCGCGGGTGCGAACCGAGCAGGGCGAGCGGATCGGCCGGGTGGAGGATATCTTGATCGATTGGCAATCCGGCCGGATCTCCGGCGTGGTCGTCTCATCGGGCGGGTTCCTCGGCTTGGGCGACGAGTTGAGCGTCGTCCCGCCCGAAAGTTTGCGCCGGGTGGCGGAACGGGAGTGGACCCTTGATCTTTCCCGCGAGAAGTTGGCCGATCTGCCCCGCCTCGCCCGTGATCGCAGTCGCGAAAGCGAACGTCATGCGGCCGGATCATCCGAAGGCGCCCGCGGTGGCATACGTTTCCCGGAAACGGCTTCCGATGCCGACAACACCGCTCGCAATCGCCGCGATCGCGACCCCGCGTTTCGGGTCGACCCTCTCGATCAAGGCGGAGACCGGAGCGATGTAGAGACCACGGCCCGAATTCGCTCTGCGGTCGTTTCTGACGACCGTCTCTCGATCAACGCCAAGAACGTGAAAATCGTCACCCGTGACGGAGAAGTGACTCTGCGCGGCCCGGTCGCCACCGAGGAGGAAAAGAAAATCATCGCCGATCTGGCCGCGCGCCACGCCTCCGGCCGCATCGTCAACCAACTCGACACGGTCGGACGCTAGGCGTCCCGACCGCGTCGCGCCTGAATTTTTTCACCATGTCACCCAAATCTGTTTTCGCCATCGCCAACACCCGGTCCCAGGCCGAGGCCATCGTCACCGACCTGAAAGACGCGGGTTTTTCGAACAATGACATCTCCGTGCTTTTCCCCGACGAGGGGACCACGCGCGACTTCGCCCACGAAAAGCACACCAAGGCCCCGGAGGGCGCCGTCACCGGCGCCACCACCGGCGGCGTCATCGGCGGCGCGCTTGGCTGGATAGCCGGCATAGGCGCGCTCGCCATACCGGGCGTGGGGCCGTTCGTGGCCGCGGGACCAATCGTGGCCGCCTTGAGCGGCGTCGGCATAGGCGCGACTTTCGGCGGCATCGCGGGCGCGCTTATCGGGATGGGCATCCCGGAGATCGAGGCGAAGCGCTACGAGGGCAAGATTCGCAAGGGCAACTTGCTTATCTCGGTCCACACCGAGAACTCCGAGCATGTCGACCGCGCCAAACGCATTTTCAAGGACGCCGGCGCGGATGACATCACCACCGCGAACGAGGCCGCCGCGCCGCGTGCGGAAAAGCATGGGGTGGGCGAGCACTCTGGCGGAGCGCGTCATTACTAGGCGGGTCTTCTTCGCCGCCTCCCATCCGGCCCTCGCAAGGGGCCGGATTTTTTGGCGTGGAATCGCGTAAGCAGACCCTCACGGGGTTTCGCCAGAAAAAATCCGTGGGGGATCTCTCGATTCCTGTCTGCGGGAAATAGGCGTAGCCTGGGATGGGAAGTTCCTCCGGGCGGATTCGCGGGCCGCGGCCGGGGGCCCCGAAAACCCGATCCTCCGTTCCCATGCCACGTGTTTCCCGTCCCTCGCGACTCCTTTTCTCCGTCCGTATCGTTTCGCTTTTGCTCTGCTGTCTCCCGCGCGCCGGCGCTCAGGTGAAAACCATGACCAACGGCGACAGCATCACCTTCGGGGTGGGCGCGTCCGATCCCGCGACGATGTCCTACACCGCTCAATTGGGGCGGATGCTGGGCTCGGGCTTTTATGTGCAAAAGGACGGAACGGGCGGGGCCACGCTGATCAAGTCTGGAGACGTCTCCTTTTGGAACACCCAGGGCATTCGCATCACAAGCGAGATGAATCCCGACTTCATCTACATCATGCTCGGGACAAATGATTCCAAGCCCGCGAACTGGAACAAGAAGGATCAATACGTTCCCGACTATCTGAGTTTGGTCGATTTATACCGGACGCTCCCGGCCAATCCGCGGATTCTTCTCGGCTTGCCGCCGCCCGCGACCGACAGCCTGAACGACGTCCGCGGTCCCGTGGTGGCCAACGAAGTGATCCCGCGCATTCTCGAGGTGGCCCGGCAGCGCAATCTGCGCGTCGTCGACGCGCATTCGCCTTTCTTGGATCCCTTCCGTTCGGTTCTGCCCGATGGCATCCATCCCAACGACGAGGGTCATGGCTTGATCGCGAAGCAAATATACCAAGCCATCGTGAACGGCCGCTTCTGGTCGGCGCTTCCTTCCGCATGGCTTAGGACGGATATCGGAGGGACTGGGTTCGGCGGAGGCGACGCGGTGGACGATTCCGGCGTGTTTCAAATTTTGGGCGCGGGCCTGGGAATTGGAGGCGCGTCCGATTCTTTCCGTCTGGTCAGCCAGTCCGTCGGCGGCGACGCGGAACTGACTGCCCGCGTGCTTGGCCAAAGAAACCTCGATCCGCTTACGGCTTCGCGTTCCGACGCTTTCGCGGGCGTCACCATTCGCGAGAATACCGCTGTGGACGCCCGACATGTGTCCATTCTCGCCACTTCGGGTTCGGGCGTCTCCTTCCGCTGGCGTGACGCGGCCGGAACTGTGGGAGGGTCCGTCAGCGTCGCCGGAGTTGTTCCGCCCGTCTGGGTTCGCGTGCGTCGAAGCAGCGGCGGCTTCTCGGGATTTTACTCCGCCGACGGCGTCGCCTGGACTCAGCTTGGATCGACGCGAAATCTGACCATGGCCCCGACCGCCCAGGTCGGTCTTGCCGTGAGCAGCGCTCTCGCGGGCACCCTAAGCCACGCGCGTCTTGAGCGCGTGCAGTTGAGCGGGGTGGTGTCTTCAGAAGCAGGCACTGGTTCGAGCGGCGCCGCTCCGGCGGCTTCGGAAACAAACACCGACGTCATTACCATCTCGGGTGGTCTTGATCCTGCGTCCGCGGGTTCGCGCACGATTGTGAACAGCGCCTATGCGGAGTTGTTTGATCCTGCGCGTGCGGAGCTGCGGTTTTCGAGCGAGGCGGCGAGTCGTCCCGTGCTGGGGCTGTTTGCCGGCGGCACGCGGGAGGCGGCGGGTTTTGATGGTTCGCGCACGATGAGCGGGCCTTTGGCGCAGACCCTGTTTACTCCCGCGGTAAGTCAGGACGCCGGGTTTGTGGGCG
Organism: Opitutaceae bacterium; assembly: GCA_027482505.1. GTDB lineage: Bacteria > Verrucomicrobiota > Verrucomicrobiia > Opitutales > Opitutaceae > IMCC26134_A. The sequence goes on from JAIXVY010000310.1 coordinate 3,547, forward strand.
CGGTGCGTATTCCCGCCAGCGGTGGAGGCGGCAAGGCGCTGCTGCTGTGTTTGAACAAAAACTCGGTCGAGCCCGCGCTGGGCTTGGGTTATGATTATGGTTCAGGACGTTTCTTCGTGAGCTTCACGCAGGCCTTCAACGGCGCGCCCTCCGAGATCTATGGTCCGGCGGCTCCGCGGGGAGCGACCTATGTGGTGCGACTGCAAAAGACGGGCGGAGTGGTGCGCCTGCGCGTCAACGGGGCGCTCGCGGCGGAGACCAATTCCGCCCGGCCCGCGTTGCTCGCCTCCGGCGAAGGCGCGCCGATAACGCTGGGCGGCCTGCGCCCGCTCAACCCCCAATTCGTCGGGCAACTCGGCAAGTTCCACCTGCGCGCCTCCGCGCTCTCCGACTCCGACGCCGCTGCGCTGGAAACCGACATCAAGACCTGGCTCTCGGGAAATTAAACCCGTTCAGGCCGGCGGGGTGCGGCGCTCCGCATCCCGCTGCTGTCGCGGCGAGGCCGCGCTCGACTCGCCGGGCGTGGTCTCGTCGGCCGAAGGTTCGACGCGCGCCACGGGTCGTTTGGCATAAAGGGTTCCGCCGCGCGGCCGTGCGGCTCGCCGTGCCGACAGCAGGGGAAAAAGCACGAACGCCAGCAACAGCACGCCGGCCAAGATGAGGAGGTATCCCATGGCGCCATTTTAGCCGAGACGGGCGTCGGCGGGGAATCGGTCTCTTTCCCAGCCGCGGCCCGGAGCGCGCACGGATGGGAAAACGGCGCTCAATATGAAAGGATGAGGAGATGGGCTTTGATGAAAATCCCCCCGGTCCTCGCAAGATTTTGGAGCCGCGCCTGCCGGATACGAAAACCAATCTGCTTATGGTCGCGGCCCTCGGTCTTTTTTTCGTCCTGGGCGTGGCGGCCATCTGGTGGTTCGCGCGGCGCGGATCGTGACGATCGCTAGCGACGAGCGCCGGCGTGCACGCCCTCGGCTATCTCCTCGATCATTTTTCGGTTGAAGGCCGGAATATCGGATGGGCTGCGGCTCGTTACGAGACCCTGGTCGACCACGACCTCCTCGTCCGTCCACGTCGCGCCGGCGTTGATCAAATCGCGTCTGATCGACGGATATGAAGTGAGTCGGCGCGCCGTCACCACATCCGCGTCGATCAGTATCTGGGGGCCGTGGCAGATGGCGGCGACTGGTTTTCCTGCGGTGAAAAAGGCGCGGACAAAATCAACCGCGGCGGGTTCAAGACGCAGTCGGTCCGGATTGATCACGCCGCCCGGCAAAAGCAGCGCGTCAAAATCCTCCGCGCGCGCGGAGTCGAGGACGAGGTCCACGGGGACGCCCCGGCCGAAGCCTTCGCCGGTCCAGCCTTTCACCGTCCCCTCGCGCGGCGACACGAGGATCGTCTTCGCCCCGGCCGCGTCGAGCGCGGCCCTGGGCTTGAGCAGTTCGTTTTCTTCGAAGCCGTCGGTGCACAGGACGGCGACGGTTTTTCCGATGAGCGAGGAGGTGGATTGAGATGTGTTCATGGTGGTGTGGGTGGTGGTTTGACGCGGGACTTCGCCGCGCATCAGCAGCTCACCCAACGCGGCGACGCGCCGAAGCAAGCGCTGCGCGGGCAAACAGGCGCGGGCCCGTGGCCGATGAACGGAAACGCCACCATACCGCGTTATTCGCTTGGCCGTTAACTTGGCGCATCCCCCGCACGCGCATGAATTCACCCTGCTCCCTTCGTCCTTCGGTCTCTCTTTTCACCGCCCGGTTGCTTCGTCTGCTTGCCCTCTCGGTCGCGATCTCGTTCTCCGGCCCTGCGCGCGCGCAGGTGAAGGTCTATGCAAACGGCGATAGCATCACCTTTGGCGTGGGCGCCAGCGACGGGGGCACCCGTTCCTACGCGCCTGTTCTCGACGATTTGCTTGGTCCGGAATTCACCGTCGAGCGAGACGCCACCGGAGGAGCCACTTTGCTGAAACGCGGCCAGCCCTCTTTTTTCAACACGCAGGGCGTGGCGAACACCGTGCGCGCCAATCCCGACATCATAATCGTGCTGCTTGGCACGAACGATTCCAAGCCATCCAACTGGGCCTACCGCGACGAGTTCGTGGGCGATTATCTTGAACTTGTGGACACTTATCGGGCCATGCCCGGCGAGCCGGACATTTATTTGTGCCTGCCTCCGCCGGCCGCGGAGCTACCCAACGACATTCGCGGATCGGTCATAGCCAACGAGGTGCTGCCGCGCATCCTGGAGGTGGCGCGTCAGAGAAACCTGCGCGTGGTCGATCTTCACACTCCGTTCCTGGACTCGCTGACCTCGCTTTTCCCCGACGGCATTCATCCCAACGACGAGGGCCACCGCATCGTCGCCAACCGGATTCGCGACGCGATCGTATCCGGCCGCGCGCTGCGGCCCGTGCCCGCGCCTTGGTCGAGGACCGACGTGGGCTCGACCGGCCTCCTGGGCGCGGAGGCGACGGACGAGGCGGGCGTGCTGCACGTGTGGGGCGCCGGCTCCGGCACGGCCGGTGTCGACGATGCGCTTCGCTTTGTGAATCAACCGCAGCCGGGGGATGTCGAGGTTACGGCCCGCGTCGCGGGAATTCGCAACGCGAATCCCTTGTCCAGGACCGCGTCGGCGGCGGCCGCCGGCGTGATGCTGCGCTCGGGCTCCTCCGGTGCCTCGGGGCGGCAGATCTCCGTGCTGGCAGGCGCCGACGGAGGCGTCTCGCTTCGTTGGCGCGACGCCGACGGAACCGTCTCCGGAGCGGCGACCATCGCGAACGTGCGCCTGCCGGTCTGGGTGCGCGTGCGCCGGATCGGCAATGTGGTCAGCGGCTTTTACTCGACCAACGGAACCGACTGGCGCGCGGTGGGCGCGCCGAGAACGCTGGCGCTCGTCGACGTCCGGGCGGGCGTCGCCGCGTTTAGCGGCGGGCCGGAGGAACTTGTTCAGGCAAGGATGGAGCAGGTGCAGGTCTCCTCGCTGAACCCCGACGTGCCTGTCCCGGTTGGCGCCGACGGACGGCGCCGCGACGGGCGGCGCGGCTGGGCGAACTCGCCTGGCGGC
>JAIXVY010000381.1 GCA_027482505.1 Opitutaceae bacterium
CCTGGTCCGAGATCGACGCCTGGATCGAGGCCGCGCGCGTCGCGCACGTGATGGAGCACAACCGCCTCGGCGTAATGGGCCACTACTACAATGGCATGCTCGACATCTACTCCGACCTCACCCAGCAGTGCGCGCACTTCGGCGGCCACATCGAGATCGTCGAGGTCGACGAGCTGTCCGCCCTGCGCCGCGATGTGTCCGACGCGGAGATCGCCGCCCGCGTCTCGGAATTCCGATCGGCCTTCGAGATCCAGGCCGACTGCGCCCCGGCCGAGCTGGCCCGCGCCGCCCGCACCTCCGTCGCCCTCGACCGTCTCGTCGCCACGCACCGGCTCGGCTCTCTCGCCTACTATTACATGGGCACGGGCAATCCCGACAACGAGGACGCCATCTCCTCGATCATCCTCGGCAACTCCCTGCTCACCGCGCGCGGAGTGCCCGTCGCCGGCGAACTCGAAATCAAAAACGCCCAGGCGATGAAGATCATGGACAGCTTCGGCGTCGGCGGCTCCTTCACCGAATACTACGCGATGGATTTCAACGACGACGTCGTGCTCATGGGACACGACGGGCCCGGGCACCTCGCCATCGCCGAGGGACGCACCAAGGTCCGCCCCCTCTCCGTTTACCACGGCAAGGTCGGCCGCGGCCTCTCGGTCGAGATGTCGGTGAAACACGGCGCGGTGACGCTGCTCTCCGTCGTGCAGACGCGCGACGGCAAGCTCAAGCTCCTCGCCGCCGAGGGCGAGTCCGTTCCCGGTCCCATTCTCGAGATCGGCAACACCAACAGCCGCTACCGCTTCCCCGTCGGCGCGCGCCGTTTCGTGAACGACTGGAACGCGCAGGGCCCCGCCCACCACTGCGCCGTCGGCGTCGGCCACATCGTGCCCAGGCTGCGAAAACTGGCCGCGCTTCTGGGCATGGACATCACCGTCGTCTGCTGACCGCACGCGAACCACGCCGCGGCGATCAACCACCCGATTCTCCATCCCATGCACCACTCCTTGCGCCCTCTGCTCTGCCTATTCCTCGGCTTTGTCGCACCGCTCAAGGCCGCCGCGGGCGCGGCCGCGTTTTCGCCAGTCCGTCTTCGTTGCGAATTGCGCGAAGATCCCCTTGGGGTCGACACGAGGCAACCACGCCTGGGCTGGCTGCTGGAGCCGGCCCAGCCCGACGCACGAGATCTGCGCCAGTCCGCCTACCAGGTGCTGGTCGCGTCCACCGCCGCCGCGCTCGCGGACGATAAGGGCGACCTGTGGGATTCGGGCAAAATCTCCTCGGACCAGTCCTCGCTCCTCCCCTACGCCGGGCTGCCGCTGCGGAGCAGCCAGCAAGTTTTTTGGAAAGTGCGGGTCTGGGACCAGGCGGACCACGCCTCGTCGTGGAGCCGGCCGGCGAGATGGACGATGGGGCTGCTCGCCGCGACCGATTGGCAGGCGCGCTGGATCGGCGCCGCGCCGCGGACGGACGCCGCGTCCGACGCCTCTACCTTGATCTTGCGCCGGGATTTCCAGACCGGCCCGAAGCTGGTCCGGGCCCTCGTCCACGTCACCGGCGTGGGTCACTACGAATTGGAGATCAACGGCCTCAAGGTCGGCGACCAGCTCCTGTCCCCCGGCTGGACCAACTACCGAAAAACCGTCCTCTACGACACCTTCGACGTCACCGGGCAACTGCGACCCGGCGGCGCCAACGCGCTCGGCATCACCTTGGCCGGCGGCATGTATCACGCGCCCAAAATCGAGAACCGCTACGCCAAATTCACCGGTTCGCAGGGACCCCTTCAGGCCATCGCCCAGCTCGAGCTCGACTACGCGGATGGAAGCCATGAGCGGATAGTCACCGACTCCGCTTGGTCGATCGCGCCCGGACCGACCACCTTTTCCCATGTGTATGGCGGGGAAGACTACGATGCGCGTCGCGAACCCTCCGGCTGGACGCGCCCCGGCTTCACGCCCGGCCCCGAGTGGAGCGCGGCGAAGGAATTGCCCGGCCCCGGCGGACGCCTGGCCGGACTCTCCCACGCCGCCCCGCCGATCCGCGCGATCGAGACGCTCCCCGCCCCGTCCAAAAAGGAGCTCCATCCCGGCGCGACGGTCTTTGACCTTGGGCAAAACGCCTCGGTCATGCCGCGTCTCCGCGTTCGCGGCGCGGCGGGCGCGACGGTAAGGATAACCCCGGCCGAGCTGCTCGGCGCCGACGGCGCGGTGAACCGGGGTTCGGTCGGCGGCGGCGTCTGCCATTGGCAATACACGCTCTCCGGCGCGCCCGACGGCGAGACTTGGTCTCCGCGCTTTTTCTACCATGGCTCGCGCTACTTCCAGGTGGAGCTCGTCCCGGCCGCGCCGGACGAACCCTTGCCGGTGGTCGAGAACCTCGAGGGCGTGGTGGTTCACACCAGTTCGGAGCCCGCGGGCGAGTTCTCCTCGTCGAGCGATCTCTTCAACCGCATCCACACTCTGATCCGCTGGGCCCAGCGCAGCAATCTGGTGAGCCTGATCACCGACTGTCCGCATCGGGAAAGGCTCGGCTGGCTGGAGCAGTATCACCTCAACGGACCTTCTCTCCGCTACGAATACGATCTCGCCGCGCTCTTCGCCAAGACCTTCGACGACATGGCGGACGCTCAGACGCCCGAGGGACTCGTCCCCGACATCGCGCCCGAATACGTCGTCTTCAAAGACGGCTTCCGCGATTCGCCCGAGTGGGGAAGCGCGCTTATCCTCGCGGCGTGGCAGCAATATCTGTTCACCGGGGACACCTCCGCCTTCGCGCGTCACTACGACGCGATGGTCCGCTACGTCGGCTACCTGGAATCGAAGGCTTCGGGCGGCCTGCTCGATCACGGGCTCGGCGATTGGTATGACATCGGCCCCAAGCGCCCCGGCCGCTCCCAGCTGACCCCGATCAAGCTGACCGCGACCGCGATTTATTACGAGGACCTGCGCGCGCTCGCACGCATCGCCACCCTGCTCGGTCGCCCCGGAGACGCCGCCGCCCATGCCGCCCGCGCCGACGCCGTGCGCGAGGCGTTCAACCGGGCGCTCTACGACCCGGCCAAGCGTTCCTACGCCACCGGCAGCCAGACGGCCAACGCCATGCCGCTCGTGCTCGGCCTCGTGCCCGAGGGCGACGCGCCGGCGGTGCTCGACGCCATCGTCGCCGATATCCGCGCCCGCGGCGACGCGATCAGCGCCGGCGACGTGGGCTACCGCTATCTCCTGCGCGCCCTGGCCGACGGCGGCCGCTCCGACGTGGTTTTTCAGATGAACAACCAGTCGGAAAAACCCGGCTACGGCTATCAGCTCGCCCGTGGCGCCACCAGCCTCGCCGAAGCGTGGAACGCCGATCCGCACAGCTCGCAAAACCATTTCATGCTCGGGCAGATCATCGAGTGGTTCTACCACGACCTCGCCGGCATCCAGCCCGACGTCGCGGGCCCGGGCTTCAAGCGCATCGTCATCCGCCCCGCGGTGGTCGGCGACCTCGACTGGGTGCGCGCGTCCTACGCGACCCCGCAAGGACGCGTCGCCTCCGCCTGGCGGCGCGACGGCGACCGATTGACGCTTGAGGTGACCGTGCCGGCAAACGCCACCGCCACCGTCCACGTGCCCTCGGTCGATGCCGCATCCGTCACCGAAGGCGACGGCCCCGCATCCCGCGCCCCAGGCGTGCGCGCGCTGCCCGCGATCCCGGGCCATGCCGTCTTCGAAGTCGGCTCGGGCCGCTTTCGCTTCTCCGCCCCGTTCCCGAAAAACGCTCCTTCCTCGCGTTAATCCAATCAATGCCCCCTTTCGCCTCCCGGCCTCTTGCCGGTGTCGTCTACCACGCCATCGGCGGCCTGGCCGCCGCGAGCGCGGCTGATCTCGGGAAACGTATTGGATCACCTGCGACGCCTTCAGGTTGATCCTGGTTCCGCTTTGTCACGGCGCTGATTTTTGGTCCCGGACCCTTTCGGCATCCCCGCAAGCAGCGCGACCTGCGCGACGCGAAAACGCGAAACCACGAAGGAATTCACTCCGCCCCAGGGCATCGCGATCACGGTGGCCTGCGGTCTCTTGAGCGCGTGCATGTCCTTCGCGGCCATATTTCCCTGTGACGCGGCCCATACTCCGCCTCAAAGCCGGGCAAAACAGACATCACAAATGCTCGTCGTGGCATAGATGCCGCACCACACCTGAAAAGCCACCGTCCGGTCGCCCAATTGTCCAACCAGATTGATCGCGCGACGCGCGCAAGGCGCTCCCCATCGACTTCGCTTTCCGCGGACAAACGAGAGACGGCCAAAAATTCGTGGCCGGGGAAAAATCCCCCGGCCACGACTCCTAATGCAACCTGATATCCAGGATCAGGCGTAGCACCGCAGCTCGAAGACGCGGGCCTGGGGCGCGCCGTGGGTGGCGAGGCACTCCAGCTCGACCACGCTTCCGGACACGGCCGAGGGCAGGCGATGCACGCGCTTCCGCAGCACGTTGCCCTTCTCCTCATGCACCACGACGCCGTCGATCTTGAGGCGATAGTCGCTCACGAGGGTCAGCTGGGCGCCGCGCGGCGCGCTAATCTTCTGGTGGTGATGGCTGGGCGTGATGAGCAGCTCGCGCTCAAACCCACTGTCGAAGGTGACGTGGATCTCGCGCAGGGCGGCCTTGGCGGGCAGCTCCAAGCGCAGCGCCGCTGGCAGCGAGGCGGAGGTCCAGGCGTGGCGGCTGTCGGACGACCACGCGCCGAAGGCGGCGCGCAGATCGCGGGTGACGCCGTCCAGCGCGAGGGCGGCGGTATCCGACCCGCTCGTGGCGGAGGCGCGGGCCGAACGGGCGAGATCGGCGGTGTCCGCGTTGCCGATGCCGGGCAGAAACGCGTCGTCGCGCAGCAGGCGCTGCTGGAGCGCGCGGATGTTCTCCGCGGTGGAAAGGGCGCGGATGTCGTTGGTCGGGGCGGACAGCCAGAGGGCCGCCGCGGTGCCGACGGCCTGGCCGCCCACCGCGCAGGTGGCCATGACGCGGGTGCTGGCGAAGGCGATGTGGGTGGCGCTGATATTGCGGCCGGCGAAGAAGAGGTTGGCGATGTTGCGCGAGTGGTAGCAGCGAAGCGGCAGAGGGAAAAGATGATCGAAGTGATGCTGCACGCAGGGCGGCTCGTCGGGCGCGTCCACGCCCATGGGAGGATGGGTGTCCACGAACCAGCCGCCGTAGGCCACGGTGTCTGGAAAGCCCTGCGGACGCAGCACGTCGTGCTCGGTCAGACGGTAAGGACCGTGGAAACGACGGGATTCGCGCTTGGCGGGGATGGAGCCCACCCACTCGAGACCCCAGTTGGCCGCCTCGGGAAACTCGCCGGAGTTCTTGATGTAGTCCCAAACGCCGAGGGTGATGCGCAGGAGTTCATGCCGGATCTCGGCGTTGTCCTTGAGCGTGTCGAGCTGACCGCCCCATTCGAACCACCAGTAGCCGTATTCGAAGCTTTTGATCGGGCGCAGCTTGAAGTCCTCCTTCTTGAAGGTGCGAACCCACGAGGGACGGACAAAGGGCTGCGGCTTGTCGTGCTTGCGGCCGGTGAGAAGAATCGAGCTGCCGAGCGTCTGCCGGTCGGCGACATCCTGAGCCAGAGACTCGCCGAAGTCGCTCTTGGCCTCGCGTCCCACATGATAATCGGCCCCGGCCTCGGCGCCGAGACGTCCGTCGCCCGTGCAATCGGCGAAGAAGCGAGCGGTGATCACAAACTCGTCCTCGGTCGAGAGGCGAACGGCGCGGGCCGAGCGGATGGTCGAACCCTCCATCTCCACGCTCACCACGTCGGTGTCGAGCAGCAGGCGGATGTTCGGCTCGAGCATGACCTTCTCATAGATCAGGAGGTCCCACTGGGAATAGACGCTGGCGGGATTCCGGAACGCGTCCTCGAGGCGAAGCTCCTCGATGATGCCCGACTCGCGCGCTCCGGGCTTGGAGCCGTGGCAGTCGGCGCCGACCACGTGCATCTTCACCTCGCTGGAGGCGTTGCCGCCCAGCACGGACCGGTCCTGCACGAGGACGACGCGCGCTCCGTTTCGGGCGGCGGCGAGCGCGGCGCACACGCCGGCGAGACCGCCGCCGGCGACGAGAAGATCCGTTTCCAGGAGAATGGTTTTTTGGGGCATGGGGGGCACGACAAGCGGAAGGCTTGCGGCGGGCGAAAGCATCGTTAGTGAAATCGTTCACCAAAATGGCGGGAGTAACTCTTCAAGACGTGGCCCGGGCCACCGGTTTCGCGGTTTCGACCGTATCCTACGCCCTGCGCGGCGCGCGCAACGTGCCGCCCGCCACGGCCGAGCGGATCAAGGCCGAGGCGGAGCGCATGGGCTACCGCGTGAACGCGCGCGTGGCGGAGCTGATGGCGCATGTGCGGCGGGGCCGGGGCGCCGACCCCGCCGACCGTCTCGCCCTCGTCTGGGTGGAGGCGGGGGCGGAGAGCGGCGTGGGCCGCGAAATAGCCGAGGGGGCGAGAACGCGAGCCCTGGAGCGCGGCTACGGCCTGGCGGAGTTCACCCTGGCCAAGACCGGGGGCCGCGCCCGGCGGCTGGCCGACATTCTGGTGGCGCGGGGCATCGCGGGCGTGGTCTTCGGGCCGGTCTTCGAGCGGGCGAGGGTGGACATCGACTGGCCCTGGGGGCGTTTCGCGATGGCGGTGGTGGGCACGGCGGAGTGGAAGGTGCCCCTCTCGCGGGCGGCGCACCATCACTACGAGGCGATGCGACTCGCGCTGGACACGGCGGGGAAAACCGGAGCGACCCGGCCCGCGGTGTGGCTGGGAGCCACCACCAACGAGCGCGCGCACCGAGGCTGGCAGGCGGCGTGGCTGGCCTACGGCCCCGCGGACGCGGCGAAACGTCTGTGGCTGACTGACGAACGTCCGGGAAGGCAGGCCATCCAACGCTGGCTGCGCGAAATGCAGCCGGACGCGATGCTGGTCTGCGGCTCGGGCCAGGCCCAGCGCCTGCGCGAGGCGGGGTGGACCCACGAACCCGGGCGCACTTTCCTCCTCGACTGGCGGGCCGGCGCCGGCCTGCCCGGCGTGGACCAGGGCTACGACACCATCGCCGGGCACGCGGTCGACCTGGTCGTCGCACAGCTCCAGCGCAACGAACGCGGCGCGCCGGATCCGCCGCGATCCCTGCTTTTCCCGGGACGCTGGCGACAAGACGCATAAAGCCGTCCAGACGCGGGCGGCTTCGTCCTGCCGGCCGCGCGCATTCGCCCGGCGCGGGATTGCCCCGGCAAGCCCGGCGCGTTTGGCTCGCGGCCTCTCCCCATGAAAAAAGCCGCCATCCTCCAGAAGCTGAGCACCGAAAAGGTCATCGCCCTGATCCGCGCCGAGAGCCCGGACGGCCTACTTGAGTGCGCCGACGCGCTCGCCGCCGGCGGGCTCACCTCGATCGAGCTCACCATGACCACGCCCGGCGCCATCCGCATGCTGGAGAAAGTCTCGGCCGAGCGGCCCGATTTCCTCTTCGGCCTTGGCACCGTGCTCGACGCCGAGACCGCCCGCGCGGGCATCCTCGCCGGCGCGAAGTTCATCGTCACCCCGGCCCTGCGTCCCGAAGTGATCACACTTTGCCAGCGCTACTCCGTGCCGATTTTCGCCGGAGCGCTCACGCCCACCGAGGTGATCAACGCCTGGGAGCTCGGCGCCGACGCCGCCAAGGTCTTCCCCGCCGAGTTCTTCGGCCCCGCCTACATCAAGTCGCTCAAGGCTCCCCTGCCCCAGGTCGAGCTCGTGCCCACCGGAGGCGTCACCGCCGAAAACGTGGGCGAGTTCATCAAGGCCGGCGCCTTCGCCACCGCCGCCGGCAGCTCGCTCGTCGAGGCCAAGGCGCTCAGGGAAAAGAACTGGGCCGCCATCACCGCCAAGGCGCAGGCCTTCGTGAAGGCCGTCGCGGCCGCCACCGCCAAGTAAGCGGAGACGCGCGCCCCTTTATCCGGCAAAAAGCCGGGGCCGCGAGGCCCCGGCTTTTTCATTCGCCGAGATATTTGCGTATGTCGGGCAGGGGCTGCTTGCGCCTTCCGGCGGCGTCGCGCTCCAGCCAGGGCTCGACCGGCGGCTGGTCGTCGGGATCGAGATTGCTCTTGTCGAGCGGGCGCACGTTCTCGCCGTCCTCGTCGTCAGACTCGCCGATCTCCACGCCTTCCAGATCGATGTCGTCCCACTCGGTGGGATCGAAAAACTGCGAGAACCGCCGCGCCAGCGGATCCAGGATGGCCACGGGGTTTTTCACCCGGCCCGCCTTCACGACCTCGAAGACGCACGGCATATATTGGTCTTCATAGCGCCGGCGAAACTCGCTCATCCACTTGTTCGCCACGCCCTCGCGACGGTTGAGCAGCACGACGTCGGAAAAATGGATGCAGGCGTCGAACCACGTCTGGAGCGCCGGATTTTTCTCCGCGAGCGCGCAGTGCACCACGGTGATGAGGCGCGCCACCGGCAGCGAATGGGCGGCGAGCCAGGGCTTGAGCGCCTCGAGCTGATCGACCGGGTTCACCCGGCCGTCGAGCAGGATGAAGACGTGGGTGGCCTCGGCGGGCGGCGCCTCGGCGACGAGCAGTTGCAGCTCGGCGTTCCACGCCATGCGGGCGCGGGAGAAGCCCAGCGTCTCGTCGGCCGACTGAGCCGGCTCGCCCGCGGGCAGGTAGACGTGGGCGCGCTCGTGCGCGGCGTCGAGCCCGTCGGCCACCAGATCGGCCAGCACATCGCGACGCCCGGAGCCGGGCGCGCCGAGGATCACGTAAACAAGCTGGCTGTGGGCGGCGGCGACGTCGGACATGGCGGAAAGGCTTTTTAGAATTCGAAGGTGTGGTTTTGCGCGGAGTCGCGCAGCCAGTGGTCGAGCAGGACCAGCGCGGTCATCGACTCGACGATGGGCACGGCGCGCGGCACGACGCAGGGATCGTGGCGGCCTTTGCCCATGAGCTCGGTCGCCTCGCCGGCGAGGTTCACCGTCGACTGCGACTGGAGGATGGTGGCGGTGGGCTTGAAGGCCACGTTGAACACGATCTCCTCGCCGTTGCTGATGCCTCCCTGCACGCCGCCGGAGCGGTTGGTGGCGGTGCGGATGCGGCCCTCGCGGTTCTCGAAGAGGTCGTTGTGCTCGGAACCGCGGAGGAGCGAGCCTCCGAAGCCGCTGCCGATCTCGAAGCCCTTGGTCGCGGGCAAGGAGAGCATGGCCTTGGCCAGATCAGCCTCCAAACGGTCGAAGACGGGCTCGCCGAGGCCGACCGGCACGCCGCGCACCCGGCATTGGATAATGCCGCCGACCGAGTCGCCCTCGCTGCGCACCGCCTTGATGCGCTCGATCATCTTCGCGGCGGTCTCGCCGTGCGGGCAGCGCACCGCGGTCGCCTCGATTTGTTCCAGCGTGGGGAACTCCGCCAACGACTCGGCCGGTGCGGCGATGTCGTGGATGCGGGTGATGTAGGCGCGCATCTCCACGCCGGCCTGGGCGAGGATTTTTTTCGCGACGGCCCCGGCCGCCACGCGCCCGATGGTCTCGCGCGCCGAGCTGCGACCGCCGCCGTTGGGATCGCGGACGCCGAACTTGGTCTGATAAGTGAAGTCGGCGTGCGAGGGCCGGAAGGCGGCCTTCATCTCGTTGTAGGCCGAGGAGCGCTGGTCGGTGTTGCGCACCAGCATGCAGATGGGGGTGCCGGTGGTCACGCCCTCGTATACGCCGGAGAGGATCTCGACCGTGTCGGCCTCCTTGCGGGGCGTGGTGATGTCGCTCTGGCCGGGACGGCGGCGATCAAGCTCGGCCTGAATCTCGGCGGCGGTGATGGGCAGGCGCGGAGGGCAGCCGTCGACGGTCACGCCGATGGCCGGGCCGTGGCTCTCGCCCCAGGTGGTGATGCGGAAAAGGTGTCCGAAGCTGTTGGGCATCGTGGGTGGCAGGTTGGCTCCAACAAAGGACGCCGCAAGGGTCAAAAACCGCAGCCCTGGTGTCCCCGCCGTGAGTCGAACACGGATCAGTCGTTTAGGAAACGACCGCTCTATCCACTTGAGCTACGGGGACCTTGAAGAACCTGGCGCCAGAGGGCTGCCGCAAAGAAGCGAAACCGCCCGCGAACGCCAAAACCTCGCGACACCAGGCGGCACTAGGCAAGTGAAAGAAGCCGGCCCGCGACAGGGGGAAGAGCAGCGAGCTCCTAGCCGCCCGAGGCGGCCAGACGCTTGCGCCACTGCTTCTGTCCGTTGCGCAAGACGCTTCCAGGCAGGGTCGTGTAGTAATCGTAGCCGCCGGCGTTCTTCGCGATCATCGACTCGTAGCTCTCGTAGATTACTCCGTCGCGCCCGGGGAAAATCGGCCGCCCGGTCTCGAAATCGTAGAAGCGCGCCCAATACACCTCGGCCGAGGCGGGGTCCGCCGCGTAGACGGTGCGGCCGCCCTCCTTGCGCTTGGCGATGCCCGTCACCCGGGCGTTCTCCAGCCAGGCCAGGCCGGCCTCGATCGCCGCCACCGCCTCGGGCGAGGGACGGCGCAGGATCATGAGAAATTTCAGGATATGCGCGCTTTCCAATCCGCTGAAGGACGCCGGCTCCATCGCGCGCGCCGCGGTCGGGGCGAGCGTCATCGCGTCATGCTGGGCGCACCACACGGTCTTTTTTCCCTCAATCACGATCTGCATGCGCAGCACGCAGGCCACGCCCGCGGCAAGGGCCCGCTCCGCGCGCGCCCGACGTTCGGCGTCGACGAGGGCGAAGGCGGGGGCGCCGTCGACGACGTCGCGCAGCAACTCGAGGACGTGGGTCATGGCGTCATCGTTGAAGGTGATGTCGTCGTGGTAGCCGCCGATAAGCGGATAAATCTGCGGCCAGCCTCCGCTCGGATACTGCGCGGCTAGCACGTAATCCACGCCGCGCAGCGCGCCGGCCTTGCAGTCTTCGCGCCCCGTGGCCTGCCAGACAAGGGCCAGAAACCGGATTTGCGCGGTGGTGGAATCGTTGTCGAAGGTGCCGACGTAGCGGGCGCGCTTGCCGGGGTCGCTCTGCGAGGTCCACTGCATGCCCGGCCGCCGCGGCCCCTGCGAATAGTCGGTGTGTTTGGACCAGCCTCCGGTCGGGGTCTGAAAAGACAGGATGGCGTCGGCGGTTTTTCCCGCCTCGGGCGTCGCATACCACGAGGCGTCGACTTTCTCCGTCAGCTTGAAATCCCCGCCGGATTCCGGGGCGCGCAACGGCAGCGCGAGTCCGGCGACGCGCGCCTCCTCGTCCACCACCGCCTGGTCGGCGCGGGCCGCGGCGACCGAGCGCAAGAGATAGTCGCGCCAAGGCGACTGCTCGGCGGGCGAAAGCGTGGAAACGCGGTCCTCCGTCACCGGCGCGGCCGGCAGACCGGCGACGGAAAATCCGAGGGCAAACAACAAAAACCAGCGGCGTGGGTCGGGGGGCATCATGGGGTGAAAACGGGACCGGCGCCGCCGGCGGCGCTCAGGCGGCGATCTGGGCGAGGAACTCGCGCGTGTCGCGCACCGCCTCGAGGCGCGCGGTGGCCGCGGCGGCCGCGGCCGAGCCGCACAGGCCGGTGTTCTCCGCGAGGAAGATCAGGTAGGAGGCGATATTGCGGAAGAACCGCAGGCGGGCCTCCTCGCTGATGGAGTAGAAACGCGCGCGCTGGCGGTAGCCCGCGGCGGTGTGGTCGCCGAGCGCGGCCTTCTCGGTGCGGCCGTCGGCCGCGAGCACGAAGAGGAAGTTGTATTCGAACCAGAACATGTGCTCGGGCGAGGGCGGCAGGGCCTCGACCAGGGCGCGGGCGCGGGCGGGCGTCGCGAAGATCGCGTCCTCGGCCTCGGTCGAGCCCTGGCGACGGAGCGCGTCGACGACGAAGATGCGAGCCATCTTGCGCTCGGTGGCGTCGGCGGACTCGGCTCCCGCCAGCGCGAGCTCGACGGTGAAGCGATACCACTCGCGCCAGAGCGCCTGGTCGCCCGCGTCGCGCGAGGCGAAGAGGGCGCGGCCCATCTCGTAGGTGTAGCGACCGCTGGTCTTGATCTCCAGACGCGAGCCCGTGGCCTCGCCCATCACGCGGTAGTTCTCGGCCGACTTGCCCGAGCCGGAGTGGAAGCCGATGCTCACGTCGAAGATCTTGCACACCGCCCACTGACGGTCGATCAGCACGCGCAAGGCCGCGTTGTCCGGATAGGGCATGTTCTTCTGAAAGCCGAAGGCCGGCGCGATGAAGTGGATCTTCATGCCAAGCGCCTCGCACAGCGCGAGCATGACGGCGGTGGTTTCAGGCGTGGTGAGGCCGGGAAGCTCGTCGATGGAAAGCTCGCGCAGATAGGCGCGGCCGGCCTCGGCGGCGAAGGCGGCGGCGCGGGCCGCGGCGTATTTTTCGTCGCGGCGCTTCATCTTGGCCATGGCGGGCCAGACTTGCTCGAGCAAGGCGGTGAAAGAGGCGTCATCCAGCTTGAGACCCGCCTGGGCCAGGCGGGCGCGCACGCGGGAGACAAGACCGGCGTCGAGATCGGCGACGCGGGCGCGCGTGCCGGCCGCGAGTTCGGGCGAGAGATCGAAGGTGATGTAGCTCGCGAGCAGGCAGCCCTCCACGAGGGCGTCCTCGCGCAGGTCGAACTTGCCGCCGATGGGCTGGTGGTCGGCGTTGAAGCTCCACGCGATGCGGCGGCGGTGAAAGCCGTTGCGCAGCTTGGAAAGCACGCAGCCGTGGCTCATGCCCTGCACGCTCTGGCCCTGGTGCCCCTCGGGGACGTTGGCGCCGATGAAGGGGAAGGGCACGGTGTCGAGACGGCCGTCGAGCATGGCGTTCACGTCGTAGACGAGCTCGCGCGGGATGGAATTTTGATTGGCGGTGAGGCCGAGGCCGAGGGCGGCCATCGTCCACTCCACGGCGGGCCAGTGAAGGGTCGTGAACCGCGCGCCCACGCCGAGCGTGCCGCGTCCGAGGTTGCCGCCGGTCGAAGGGAAGATGGTCGAGGCGGGATCGAATTCCAGCACGTGGTTTTTCAGGCGCAGCAAGTTCGCCCAGGTGGCGGGAAAAAACGCCTCGCCCGCGCGGGCGGAGAAGGCTTGGTCGAGCGCGTGCCCGGCCTCGGCGGCGGCCGGGCCGGAGGCCTCGAGGCGCCAGGCGCAGTCGCCCGTGGACGCGTCCTCGAGCAGGCTCCAGCGTCCGTGGCGGGTTTCAAAACCGCTGTGTTCCCAGCGCGTGAGCGACGCGCCCTGGCGCAGGCGTTCCCTAAGCGCGGGCCAGTCGAGGCAGAAATCGGGGCTCACGCACGGGTTGGTCGCGATGCGGAGATTGTTTTCGAGAAGGAAGGCGTTGATGCGGGCGAACATTTCGGGAGGAGGGAAAGGGTGAGAATGGCGCGAACTCAGGGAAGTTGGCGAGGCTGCTCCGCGGAGGGCTCCACCATCCAGGCGGGCCCTTTGGCGACCTTGATCTCCACATTACGCAGGGAAATTCCTCGCGCGGCGGCCACGCGCAGCCCGGTCGGCGCCTCGATGAAAACATTCTCCATCGAAAGGTCGGCGACCGGTTCCTCGGGCAGGCCGATGATGATGCCGGCGGTTTTCACGCCGCCGGTGGAGCGGACGTCGCGGATGCGGATGCCGCGCCAGGCGGGCGTGCGAGGATCGCGCGCGGCGGGCGCGACGTCGGCCACGCCGGGCTTGGGCGTGGTCTTGTTCGGATAGTAGCTCGTGATCTGGATCGCGACCTCGACGTTGCGCATCGTGAGATTCTCGTAGACCAGGTTCTCCGCCACGCCGCCGCGGCCGCGGGCGGACTTCATGCGGATGCCGGCCTCGGTGCCGTCGAACACGCAGTCGCGGACCACGAGGTTTTTCACGCCGCCGTAGGTCTCGCTGCCGATGGACATGCCGTGGCCGCCGAGGAAGACGCATTTTTCCACCAGCATGTCTTCCACCGGACCGAACTCGGGATTGCCGGACTTGATCGCGATGTTGTCGTCGCCGGTGTCGATCGTGCAGCCGGAGATGTGGACGCGCTTGGAGGCCGCCGGATCAATGCCGTCGGTGTTGGGGGCGTGATGCGGAGCGCGCACGGTGACGCCGCGGATGGTCACGTCCTCGCAGCGCGACGGAATGAAATGGAACTGGGGCGAGTTGGCCAGGGTCACGCCCTGCACGAGCACGCGGCGGGATTTTTCAATGATGAGCAGGCGCGGCCGGCCGATCTCCTCGTTGGCGTCGCCGCGGGCGCGGGCGGCGTCCTTGAACGCGCGCGCCTCGGACCACCAGGCGTCGCCGCGGCCGTCGAGCACGCCCTCTCCGGTTATGGCGAGATCCTCGACGCCCGAGGCGAGCACGAGGGGGCGAAACTTGCGGTCCTTTATCCGATAGGCCTCGGGGTCGGTGGAAAACACGAGGCGGGCGCCCTTCTCCAAGTGCAGGTCGAGCTTGCTCACCAAGGCAAGATGGCCGGTGCGGTATTCGCCCGCCGCCACCACCAGCCGACCTCCGCCGGCCTCCTTCACCGCGGCCAGGGCGCGGACGAAGGCGGCGGTGTCGTCGGTTTCATCGTCCGCGGTCGCGCCGAAATCCGTGACGCGAAACACGCGCTCGGGGATCACGGGCGCGGCCGCGCTCCAGTCGGCGGCGAAAGCCGCCGACTGGAGCGCGCGAAGCGAAAGAACACACGCGAACAGAAGGCCAAGCCGGAAAAAGGTCATGGGGCGGAGAGGTATGGTGCAGGGGCGCGGGCAAAGACCACGGATGCGAGCCGCAGGAGCGGCCAAGGACAAAGGCTAGGCTGCGCGCATTGTTGCACGAAAAGCCGCTTAACGCTCCCCCTGCCCATCACCGCTCAAGGCCGGGGAGAGGCCGAGACCGCCCTGCCCGCCTGCGCGGCGCGAGGCTTCTCCACCCAGCAACCGGGCACCAAAACATGGTGGGGCTCGCTGGGCAGGCCGGTCTCGCCGCGATGCAGCATGCCGACCAGCATGTCCACCGCGAGCGCGCCGACGATGCCCGGATCGAGGTGAATGCCCGCATGCCCCTGGTGAAGCTTGTCGTTGACCAGCAAATACAGGGGAAGCGCGCGGGTTTTTCTCCCTTTCGCCGCGGCCAGCAGCGGCACGACCGGGTCGCCGTGCGTCGCGAGGATGGCGTCGGGCCGGTGCGTTCCCAGCCACGATAGAAAATGCGGGCCGAATTCACCCGCCGGACGGTAGTCGCAGAACGGGATGCGATCCTCCGCGGCGAAGCGTTGCTGCAGGCGCAGAAACGCGCCCAGCCAGCGGTCGCCCATGTTGGGACTGTCGTCGGGCTCCGACATCACGAACCCGATGCGGCGATGCCCCTTGGCCAGGCACTGGTGCACGGCCTCGATCGCGGACGCGAAAGCATCCTCGGAGACGCGATGCAGGTCGGGGTTGGTCAGCGTAAGACCAAGGGCCACCGCGGAAAACCTCTCCCAAGGGAGGTGAATCTCGCTTTTGCCCGGGGGCAGGCGGCCGATCAAAAGGCCGTTGATGCCGCGGCTGGCGAGAATGTTCGCGAAACGGTCCGCGGTCATGCCAGGCGCCCCGAGCCAGAAATCCTCGAGCTTGTAGCCAAGCTCCTCCGCGCGCCGCGCGGCGCCGGGAAAATAGTCCGGACGATCGTGGTGCGGGGGCCTCCACCCGTAGCGCGTAGGGTAGTTGGTGACGTAGGCGAGCACCACGTCCTTGGCCGCGCGTTTGGTGCGGCGCGAACGCATCAGCGCGGTGACGAGCGGATTGGCCCGGTAGCCAAGCTGGGCCGCGATGCGCTGCACGCGCTTGCGCACGTCGGCGGAAATCCGGGGATGATTGCGCATCGCGAGCGAGACGGTGGAGCGATGCACGCCGGCCTTTTCGGCCACGTCCTGAAGGGTAGCAAACTGGGGCATGGGGTGAAACGCCGGGGCGAGGCGCACGCTCCAAGTGCGAGACCGTCCCGTTTCAGTCAACAATATGCGCAGTGCGGAGCATGTTTGTTCAACAATGTCGTCAACACGCAGTTCGCGACCGGACCGCAGCCGCAAATACTGAATCAAGTCAGCGTCTGTTTTCTTAGCTTCAACCCCAACCGCCCCAACTCATGCGTTCGTTCAAATACGCCGCTCTTTTGCTTGCCCTGTCGCCTGCGCTCGCCGTCGCCCAGACTTCGCTATACTCCACGAATTTCAGCACCGGCAACTTGCGACAAACTCTCGGAGACACAGTTAGCACGGGGGATTGGGTTCTTGCCTCGACGAAAAATGTCGAGAATGCAGCAGGAGCCAGCAACACTAACCCGTCATATGCCACGGGAGCTTTCGCTTTCGGCATGGCTGGAACAACGTCAGGTTTCATTGAGGCGCAAACCCGCTATACCGCTACACCAACCAGTTTAACGTCCATAGGGGAATGGGTTCAGGCAAAGGTGACTTTCACTAGTTCTAGCAACTTACTAGCAGGCGGCACGAGTAGCTCACTTGCAATCGGCTTATACAACGCCGGCACCGCAAACCCACTTGCTGGACTCCAAAACTCCGGCTTAACCGCAACGAATAGCTCTCCTTACGCCACAGGAAATGCTCAGACGTGGTTCGGATATGTGGGCCGACTAGTCCCGGCAACAGCATCCAACCAAGTCTATACGCGGCCTGTGCAAGTTTCGGACCTGACCGAAAGCGCATCGGAAAACCAAGATTTGCTCTTCAATAATGTGGGTGGTGGCGCCTACGATTACCCTTCGGGAGTTCTCTTGGGACAGACCACGTCGACATTGGCTGCACTTACCAACGCGGCACAATACACAATAACGTTCCGCATAACCAGAGCCGCGACCGATGCCTACGCCATTGAAAGCAATCTGTATTCGGGGACAAATACATCCGCAACGGCGCTCCAAGCCATTTCGCAAACTACTACTGGCGCCTCTTATTTGACCGGCCTAGAACTCAACGGGCTGGCTTTCGGTTACAGACAGTCTGGCACAAGCCTTGCGACGGGCATTACGCTAAACTCCGTGGACATTACCACCAACATCGTCGCCGCCATTCCGGAGGCGTCTAGCTACGCGGCCCTTGCGGGGCTGGCGGGCCTGGGCTTTGCGGCCACGCGCCGTCGCCGCCAGGCCTGAGTGTTTCACCGCAGGCATGGAGGCGCGCCATTTCTTGGCGCGCCTTTTTTGTATCATACGTCGATTACCTAGCGCATCGAAATCCAGCATGGCGATATCTTGCAGGCGCAGCCCAACGCATACCTACCAAATTCGGAAAAAATGAAGCCAGTCAGTGCCATTTTCCCAGGGCGCCCGTGCCTCGGCGGCTTTCTTCAGGCCGTCGTTTTGCTCGTTTGTGCGACGAATCCGTTGCTGCACGCCGGCGAACTCAAGGTCGACATCAACCGCGACTCGAAGAATTCCGCCACCGAGACCCAGACCGGCTACGTGAAGTGGAGCGCCGACACCACCAACGGCGCCGCAACTGGCACCAACGCCGTCAGCCGCTCGTTCACCACCGCCGACGGCGAGGCCGTCACCGTCACCTTCGCCCAGACCGTCGAGTCCGCCGCGGCCGGCGGCACCGGCCTCCTCAGCAACTGGTATCAGGTCGGCGCGCAGGGCGCGGCCAAACTCGTCAGCGACGGCATCACCGTGGCCCCCGCCAATCTCGCCACCGGCGGCCAGCTGCGCATGACCATCACCGGTCTAAATGCCGGCTCGCACACCCTGCTCACCTACCACAACGCGTGGGACGCCCTCGCCGCCGGCTCGCTCGGCCCGATAGATGTCTTCGTCAACGGCGTCCTCGCGGTAGATAACCTCCAGCCCACCATCCGGGCCGCCACCAATCTCGTCGCCGCCAGCGCCTACCTCGAGTTTGCCGTCGCCGGCCCGACCGACACCGCGGTTTTCCTCTTTGCCGCCGACAAGACCGCCGGGGCCGCCGGCGTGACGATCCGCAACGCCATGATAAACGGCTTCGAGATCGATACGCCCAACGCAAACCGCGTCGCCATCAGCCCCTCCCCCGCCGACGCGGACGAACACGTCGACGCCGACTCGGGGTCCGTGCTGCTTTCGTGGTCGCCCGCCCTGGCCGGCGACACCGCCTCCCACGACGTATACTTCGGGACCGACCGAGCCGCCGTGAAGGCCGCCACCCGAGCGTCGCCCCAGTATCTGGGCAACCAGCCCGCCGCCTCCCTCAACCGCTCCGTCTCCGCCCCGAACAAGAATGGGACCTACTACTGGCGTATCGATGAAATCGATACGACGGGCAACGTCACTCGCGGGAACGTCTGGTATTTTCGCCCCCGCATGCTCGCCTTCCCCGGGGCCGAGGGCCACGGCCGCTTCGCCCGCGGCGGGCGCGGCGGCAGGGTGGTCCGCGTCACCTCGCTCGCCGAATACGGCGCCTCCGAAGCGCCCGTGCCCGGCACCCTGCGCCACGCCATCGAGGTCGAGACCGGTCCGCGCGTCATCGTCTTCGACGTGGGCGGCCTCATCACCCTCGACCGTCGCCTCACCCTCAGCTCGCCCTACGTCACCGTCGCGGGCCAGACCGCTCCGGGCAAAGGCGTGTGCCTTCGCGGCTGGGCCCTCGGACTAAGCGGCTCGAACGACTCGGTGGTGCGTTACATCCGCAACCGTCCCGGCAACATCTCGGGCCAAACCATCGACGGCGGCGGTCTCGCCGGCTGCAACCACAGCATCATGGACCACTGCTCCATCAGCTGGTCCATCGACGAGGGCTTCAGCAGCCGCAGCGCGAAAAACATCACCCTGCAAAACACCCTTATCTCCGAGGCGCTAAACATCGCAGGACATCAAAACTACCCCGCCGGCACCGCCCACGGCTACGCGGCCACCGTCGGCGGCGACATCGCCAGCCTCCACCACAATCTCCTCGCCCACTGCGAGGGCCGCAACTGGTCGCTCGGAGGCGGCCTCGACGCCGCGGGCTTCTTCGCCGGCAAACTCGATATCCGCAACAACGTCGTCTACAACTGGGGCGGACGCACCACCGACGGCGGCGCCCACCAGGTCAACTTCGTCAACAACTACTACAAGCCCGGCGCGGCCAGACGGAAGAACACCGTCCTGAACCCGACCTACGACAACTTCCCCGGCACCCAGCAGTATTACATGGCCGGCAACGTGATGCCCGGCTACTTCGACGAGACCAACCAGGCCGCCGGCCGCACCGTCTCCGGCTCCAACGGCGGCAGCGTCCCCACCACCTACCCGGTGTGGGTGGCCGCGCCCTTCTTCGAGCACTACGTCACCACCCAGACCGCGCGAGGCGCGTATAAACGCGTGCTGTCCGACGTCGGCGCCAACCGCCCGCTCGATGACCACGATCTCCGCGTCATCAACGAGACGCTCACCGGCACCTACACTTACACCGGCACCGGACCTTACGGAGGCTACCCGGGGTTGCCCAACTCGCAGGACGACGTTGGCGGTTGGGAAAGCTACCCCGCGACTTACCGCGCCGCGGATTGGGACACCGACGGAGACGGCCTGCCCAACTGGTGGGAAACTCTTCACGGCACCAATCCGTCCTCCGCTGCGGGCGACTTTTCCGACGCCAACGCCGACCCGGACAACAACGGCTACACCCGCCTCGACGACTATCTTGCCTGGATGGCCCTGCCCGGCGTCCAGGTCGTCGCCGGCGCGTCGGTGGACATCGACCTCTCGACGCTCACCAGAGGCTACACTTCCACGCCGAGCCGACAGGTTTCCCTCGCGCTGGCGGATTATCCCGCCGGCGCCGTCCAGTTGCTTGGCGACGGCAAGACCGCCCGCTTCACCGCCGCGGCGGGCTTTTCCGGCATCGTGCGTTTCACCCACAGCGTCACCGACTCCCAGGGCGATTCCATGAGCGCCGAAATCGGGGTCCAGGTGATCG
This sequence comes from Opitutaceae bacterium, assembly GCA_027482505.1. Taxonomy (GTDB): domain Bacteria; phylum Verrucomicrobiota; class Verrucomicrobiia; order Opitutales; family Opitutaceae; genus IMCC26134_A. The sequence continues at coordinate 19,868 of JAIXVY010000381.1, forward strand.
CGGCCGAAATCCCCGCAAGACTCCAAATCATCAGGGCAGACGGCGCGCTGTATCTCGATTTCACCGGCACCGCGGGCCAGACTTTCACCATTCAACACTCGCCCGACTTATCGAACTGGTTGAAACTCCAGGACCTTGTCGCCAACGGCGCCACGCAACGAATAGCCATCCCCACCGAACTCAATCCCGCCCCCGGCCGTTTCTTCCGCGCGATTCGTTGAAAGTCGCGCCAAAAGACGGCGTCGCTTTTCCAAGATGAAAACCCTCTTCACCCACTCCGCCGCCGAGACCGCGGCCATGGACACCCGCCGCCTTCGCGAAGAACACCTTCTCGAAGATCTGTTCGTCCCCGGCGCCCTGCGTCTCGCCTGGTGGGAAACAGATCGCACCGTGGCCGCCGGCATATCGCCCTCCGCCTCGACGCTCGCGCTTCCCGTCGTGCCCGAACTGCGCTCCGCCTTCTTTCTCGAGCGCCGCGAGGCCGGAGTGGTCAACATCGGCGGCCCCGGCGTGATCACCGTCGACGGCGTCGCCCATCGGCTGGAATCGCTCGACGCCCTCTACATCGGCCGCGGCGCCAGGGACGTTTCCTTCGCTTCGGAAAATCCCGCCGCGCCCGCCAAGTTCTGGCTCCTCAGCTATCCCGCGCACGCCGCCTACCCCACGCGCCATGTCTCCTTCGCGTCGGCCGAGACCGCCGTGCTCGGCGCCACCGCGACCGCCAATCAGCGCCGCCTGACCAAGCTCATCCACGCCGGCGCCTTCCCCACCTGCCAGGTCGTCATGGGCGTCACCCGCATGGAATCCGGCAGCATCTGGAACACGATGCCGCCCCACACCCACCTGCGGCGCTCCGAGGTTTATCTTTATTTCGACGTCGAGCCCGGCCACGCCGTCTTCCACTTCATGGGCCAGCCCCAGGAGACCCGCCACCTCGTCGTGCAAAACGAACAGGCTGTCCTTTCCCCGCCTTGGTCCATCCACAGCGGCGCCGGCACCGCCCGCTACGCCTTCGTCTGGGGCATGGGCGGCGAAAACCAGGAATTTGCCGACATGGACGCCGCCCCCGTCGCCACCCTCCGCTGACCCGGATCTTAGAATACGCGAAGCCTAGAGGAGAAAATCGAAGAAGCCTAGGCTCCTAACTTCCGGAATTCTTCGCACACTTCGCCGAGTCTTAGCGTTTACTTATCCGCCCCACCCGATGCCCCCCGCCCCCAGCTCGATCCTCGACGCCTTCCGCCTCGACGGGAAAACCGCCCTCGTCACCGGCGCCTCCCGCGGTCTCGGCGCCGCGCTCGCGCGCGCCCTGGCCGAGGCGGGCGCAGACGTGATCCTCGTCGCGCGCGGCGACCTCTCCGCCACCCTCGCCTCGGTCGAGGCCGCGGGCCGCCGCGCCTACGCCTTCTCCGCAGACCAGGCCAGCCGCCCTTCGCTCGACCGCCTCATGGCCGCGCTAGGCGACACCCTGCCGATGCCCGACATTCTCGTGAACAACGGCGGCACCATCAAACGCGCGCCCTTCGTGGAGTCTCCGCTCACCGACTGGGACGAGGTGATCGAGACCAACCTCACCTCCGTCTTTCGCCTCAGCCAGCGCGTCGCCGCCGCCTGGGTCGGAGCCAAGCGCCCCGGCAAGATCATCCACACCGCCTCCATGCTGTCCTTCCAGGGCGGCGTGCGCGTCGCCGCCTACACCGCCTCGAAAAGCGCCCTCGCCGGCCTCACCCGCCTCATGGCCAACGAGCTCGCGCCGCACCGCATCAACGTGAACTCGATCGCCCCCGGCTACATGGCGACAGACAACACCGCCCAACTCCGCGCCGATCCCGCGCGCAACCAGGCCATCCTCGACCGTATCCCCGCCGCCCGCTGGGGCGAATCCTCCGACTTGGCCGGAGCGGTCGTCTTCCTCGCTTCCTCCGCTTCCGACTACGTGCACGGCCACATCCTCGCCGTCGACGGCGGCTGGCTGGCCCGCTGAGCACCACCCGGTCGCGGCCCGGGTTGCCTGAACCGCGCACCTCGCCGCTCTCCCCCTTACCCCCATCCCCCATGCATCTGCCCCGCCTCCTGGCCTCCGCTCTTGCGGCGGCCGCGCTTGTCCACGGAGCCCACGCCGCGACGACGGAGAAACTCCTTGTCACCGTCAGCCACGACCTCGACCTGGCCCGACCATCCGAGACCATCACGATCCCCTGGTCCGAGGTGAACAAGGCCCTGCCCTCGGCGCTTCTCCAAAAAATCGTCGTTCGCGACGCCTCCGGCCGCAGTCTCCCGTATCAGGTCACCAACGTCGCTCCGCTCGCCAAGGATCCGCAAAACGTAGGCGCGACCTACGGCGAGCTGATCTTCCAGCACGACTTCGCCGCCGGCGAAAAAAGCGCCGCCTTCACCGTGGAAAAGAGCGAGACCGTATCCCCGCCCTTCCCCGTCAAGGCCTTCGCCCGCCAGGTCCCGGAGCGCCTCGACGACTTCGCGTGGGAGAGCGACCGCGTGGCCTACCGCACCTACGGACCCGCCTTGGCCGCGCCCGCCCCGGCCGGGGCCGTCAAGGAGGTCCTGGTCGCCAGCGGCATAGACGTCTGGGCCAAGCGCGTCGACTACCCGGTCATCGACCGCTGGTATAACAAGGGCCACGACCACTACCACCACGACGAGGGCGAGGGCATGGATTTCTTCGGCGTCGCCGCCTCCCGCGGCTGCGGCGGCACCGGCGTCTGGAACAAGGGGCGCCTGTATGTTTCGGGCAACTACAAGACGGCCCGGGTCGTCGCCTCCGGCCCGATCCGCGCCATATTCGAGCTGGGCTACGACACCTGGGCCGCGGACGGCGTCCTTGTCTCCGAGGTGAAACGCTTCACCATCGACGCCGGCCATAATCTCTTCGCGGTCGAGAGCACCTTCGTCTTCACCGCCAAGGAGGCCATCCCGGAGATCGCCATCGGCCTCACCAAGGCCCCGTTCGACAAGAAGCAAAATCCGCGGCAGACGCTTTCTCCCTCCGCTCCCGAAGCGACCCTGGTCCAGTGGACGTCCACCGACTCGCTGGATTCGCTCGGCACCGCCGTCGTCCTGATCTCGACCGACACCTTCGCCGGCTTTGCCGAAGACGAGCGCAACCACCTCGTTCTCGCCAAGGCGACATCCGGCCAGCCCGTGCGCTACCTCGCCGGCGCGGGCTGGACCCGCAGCGGCCAATTCGCCGACCAGGCCGCCTGGCAGGCGCACGTTCTCTCCGAGGCCGCCCGCGCCCGCGCCCCCGTTCGCATCACCCTTTCCAACTCCCGTTAAGTTTTTTACCCCATGAAACTCCTAGCCCGTCTCGGACTTCCCCTCGCCGTGGCCGCCTGCTCCCTGCTTCAAGGCTGCGCCGGCCCCGGATCCCCGTCGTCCCCCTCCGCCGCCGCACCCGCCGGCGCCGCCCGGCCGCAGCCGACTTTCGGGGGCGCAACCGCCCTGGAATGGTCGCGCCGCATGAGCGAATCCGAGGTGAAGCGCAACGGAGACGGCATGTTCCACGACGCCAATCCCAAGGCCAAGTGGAGCTACACCACCCCTTTGCTGGGCCTCTCGATGATGCGCCTCGCCGACCACGTCGGCGACGACGCGCTTCGCACCTACGGCGCCCGCACCGCCACCTCCTTCGTGGCCGCCGACGGCTCCATTCCGGCGTATAAGAAATCCGAATACAACATCGACCTCGTCGCGCCCGGCAAGGTGCTGGTGCGCGCCTGGGCCGACGGCGACCGCTCCCCCGCCCTCCGCGCCGCCATCGAGGACCTGCGCGACCAGATGCGCACCCACCCCCGCACGAGCGAGGGCGGCTTCTGGCACAAGCAGCGCTACCCGAATCAAATGTGGCTCGACGGCCTTTTCATGGCCTCGCCCTTCCTTGCCCACTACGGCCAGGTCTTCGGCGAGCGCGCCCTGTTCGACGACGTGGCGAAACAGATTGTCCTGATGGACAAACACGCCTTCGACCCCGCGACCGGCCTCTACTTCCATGCCTGGGACGAGGCCCGTCAGCAGCCCTGGGCCAACAAGACCACCGGCGATTCCCCCGGGTTCTGGAGCCGCGCCATCGGCTGGTATGCCATGGCCATTGTCGATTCGCTCGAATACCTTCCCGCCGATCATCCCGATCTGCCCAAGCTTCACGAAATTCTCAATCGTGTCGCCGCGGGCGTCGCCCGATGGCAGGATCCCACCACCGGCCTCTGGTGGCAGGTCACCGACCAGGGCTCGCGCCAGGGCAACTATCTCGAGGCCACCGCCTCCAGCATGTTCGTCTACTCCCTCGCTAAGGGCGTGAACCAAGGCGTCCTCTCCCGCGAAAAATACCTCCCCGTCATCCTAAAAGGCTACGAGGGCATCATCCGCGATCTCGTCCGCTCCGACTCCGACGGCACCATCAGCCTCACCCGCTGCTGCGAGGTCGCCGGGCTCGGAGGCATGGGCAAGAACGGCCACCCGCGCGACGGCTCCTTCTCCTACTACGTCAGCGAGCCGATCATCGACAACGACCACAAGGGCGTCGGCCCCTTCATCTCGTTCGGCGTGGAGCTCGACCGCCTCTACGGCGGCTCCGCCCGCAAGCCGGCGGCCGCGGCTCCCCGGGACTTCGTCGCCCGCGGCTGGCAGGACTACGAGGCCGCCCTCGCCCGCATCAAGGCCCCGACTTTCCCCGATCGCGATTTCCCCATCACCGACTTCGGCGCCAAGCCCGGAGCCGACGCGGCGCCCAACGCCAACACCGGCGCCATCCGTGACGCCATCGCCGCCGCGAACAAGGCCGGCGGCGGCCGCGTCGTCGTCCCGCCCGGCGTCTGGCGCACCGGCGCCGTCCACCTCAAGAGCAACGTCAATCTCCACGTCTCCGAGGGAGCCACCTTGCTCTTCTCCACCAATCCCGCCGACTATCCCATCGTCCAAACCCGCTGGGAAGGCGTCGAGTTGATGAACTACTCCGCGCTCATCTACGCCTTCGAGCAGGAGAATATCGCCGTCACCGGCAAGGGCACGCTCGACGGCGGCTCGACCACCGACGACTGGTGGAGCTGGAACAAGAAGGGCCAG
>JAIXVY010000451.1 GCA_027482505.1 Opitutaceae bacterium
CATCAGCCACGATCTGGCCCCGGTTGGCTTGGACAAGAACTTCGCCCGCCTGCGCGTCACCCGCCTCCCCTGAGCTCCGCCCGCGTCATGATCACCCGGCGATTTCTTGTCTGCCTGCCCGCGGCGTTTGCCTGTCTGGGGGCCGAGGCCGCGCAGATCTCGGCCGCGGGCGCGGACACCGCGACCACCCGCGACGCCTGGCGCACCGCCTCGGTCGTCAAGCGACTCGATGCCGACGGCGACAACCTATACGGCACCGACGGCTATCTGATGTTTCACACCGGCTACTCCGGCGACAAACACTCGCTCAGGCCGAACGTGTTTGCGAACGCCAGCGAGGCGCGGCCGCGCTACGTGTCCTTCTCGCCCGCCGGCGCGAGCGCATCCCTGGGCGCGGCCTCCTTCGCCTTGATCGACGACCCCACCGAGCCCACCAGCGACATGCTCTCGGGAGTCGCGATCGTGGCGGGCGTTCCGCTCGGTGCCGAAGTGCCCATCTTCAAACTCGTTTTCACCAATCCGCCCGCCAAGGGCGTGCGAGTGGGCGTGATGGTGAACAATGCCGTGGATCGAAATCCCGGCGCCCTGCGCCTCACCCTCGACGGCGCCGCCTCCGTCACCGCCGCGCACGAGACCGCCCAGGTGGCCCGCAGCCAAGCCTGCTACTATTTCTTCGACGTCACCGAGCTTTCCAGCGGAGACAGTCTCACTCTTCGCGTGACGGAGGACACGACGGACAAAAACAAATCCGGCGAGGTTCGCATAGGCGGCCTGACCTTTGATTCCCTTCCCTGAAACGCGTTCGAAAGCTGTGAAAACCGTCCAGGGTCCGATTTGATGACGAGCCGACGGGCGCCCGGTTCGCGTCCTGATGTTTGGCTCGGGTTTCAAGCCGTCGACAGCATCCCTAACATTTTCCTTAAAATGAAGAATTCCCTTTTAAACCGGCTGGTTCTCGGCGGGCTAGGCATCGCGGCTCTCGGCTGCGCGTCGGCCCAGGCCGCGTCTTCGAAAACCAGGCCCGACGTTGTTTTCGTCCTTCTCGATGACATGCGCTGGGACGGTTTTGGCTTCATGAACCACCCGTTCGTGAAGACGCCCAACCTCGACAAGCTGCGCGCCGAGGGCGCCATGATGGCCAACGCCTTTGTCACCACCTCGATCTGCTGCCCTTCGCGCGCCACCTTCCTCACCGGCACCTACGCGAACCGACACGGCGTGATCGACAACGAGACGTCCGAATACAACCCCGACGTCACGCCCCCGGTGACCAAGTATCTCCAGGCCGTCGGCTACACCACCGCCATGATCGGAAAGTGGCACATGGCCAACACGGCCGAGCCGCGTCCCTATTTCGACTACTGGCTTAGTTTCAAGGGCCAGGGCGTTTATCACGACCCGCTGTTCAACATCAACGGAGAGAACGTTCCGCAGAAGGGCTACACCACCGATCTGCTGACCGACTACACCATCGATTTCATCGAAAAGCAGCCCAAGGATAAGCCCTACTTCGCCATGCTCTCGCACAAGGCGGTGCACGAGCCCTTCATGCCCGCCGACCGCCACGCCGAGGCCTACGGCGCCGACGCCGCCATCGCCCTGCCCGCGAGCTGGAATAACGATTTCTCCACCAAGCCCGACTGGCAAAAACGCGACGCCATCCGCGACGTGCGCTGGCATTACCGCACCCGCGAGCTCGAGAACGAGAAGTTGCCCGCCTCCGTGCCCACCGACTCCTGGCGCAAGGGCAAGGACTACGTCGAGCAACTGCGCTGTCTCGCTGCGGTGGATGACGGCATCGGCCGTCTCGTCGAGGCCCTGCGCAAACGCGGCACGCTCGAAAACACCATCATCGTCTTCACCAGCGACAACGGCTACTTCCATGGCGAGCATCGCCGGTGGGACAAGCGCCTCGCCTACGAGGAGAGCCTGCGCATTCCCATGCTGGTCGTCTATCCGGGCCATATTCGTCCGGGCTCCACCGTGCCCCAGATGGTCACCAATGTGGACTTCGCCCCTACCATCCTGGATTACGTCGGTCTGCCCGTCCCCTCCGGCATGCAGGGCGCGAGCATGAAGCCCCTCTTCGAGGAGAAGTCGCCCAAGTGGACCGACCACGTCTTCTACGAGTATTGGAAGGATCTCGTGCACTCCATCCCGGCCATGACCGCCGTGCGCACCGACCGCTACAAGCTGGTCACCTACCACGAGATCAAGGATTTCGACGAGCTCTACGACCTCCAGAAAGACCCGCACGAGCAGAACAACCTCGCCCGCGATCCCGCCTACGCCCCGCTCCTCGCCGAGATGACCGCGCGTTTGAAAAAAGCCCAGGTCGCCAACGACTGGAAGCCCGACGTCTTCCCGCACAACCTCCCCCGCGTGAAGGGCAAGGCCGGCACCCTCGTCGATCTCGCGGTCGACAACGGCGCCGTCACCGACAAGGCCGGGGCCGGCCTCGACATCGACCTGAGCAAGTCCGCCGTGCGCGACGGCGTCCTCACCTTTGATGGCAAACACAACTCGATCCGCCTGCCCGGCGCCCCGCTGATCGATTCCTCCGGCTGGCCCTACCGCATCCGCCTGCAGGTCAAGCCCGACTCCGACGGCGTGATCGTCACCCAGGCCGGCAAGAACATCGGCTTCAAACTCTTCGTGCAGGACGGCCGCCCCGGCCTCGCCGTCCAGGCCAAGACCTGGGTCGACACCACCACGGTCATCGACGCCCCCGCGTCCATCCTCGGCAAATGGACCGACATCGAGGCGCTCATCGACTTCAATCGCATCGCCCTCGTGATCGACGGCCGCGTGGTCGAGACCGTGTCGTTGCCGCAGCCCTACCGCGGCGCCATCCGCGCCCCGATGGTGATCGGCGACGTCGGCGAGAATCCCGTCGTCGCCGGCGTGCCTCACGCCGCTTTCGCCGGTTCCATCCGCGGCCTGACCCTCAGCCGCGGTCTCGCCGCCAAGTGAGCAAGCCCGGCCGCAGGCGGTTTCTCCAGTCGCTCGGGGCCGCCGCGGCCTCCCTCGCCGTAGCTCCGCTCGCCGGCGCGTTGCCGGGCGCGTCCGCCGGCGCGCGGCGTCGCAACGTCATCCTCATCGTCTCCGACGAGCACCAGGCCGCCGCCTGCGGTTGCTACGGCTCGCCGGTCCGCCGGGTGGACGGGCTTTCGCCCACGCCGCACATCGACGCCCTCGCGGCGTCGGGCGTGCGTTTCGATTCCATGTATTGCCCGTCGCCGCTCTGCGCGCCGAGTCGCGCGGCCTACATGACCGGCGCCTATCCGCACACCACCACCGCCCTGCACCACAAGATGCAGACGCGCGAGGCCGGCCTGTCGCGCTTCCCCGGCGTGCGCGAGGGCATACCCGGCATGGGCGAATATTTTCGCCGCGCCGGCTATAAGACCGCCGCCATCGGCAAGGTCCACGTCCATGGCGAACAAGTCGCCGGCTGGGACCTCGGCTTCGACGAGCGCGCTCTCCGCTTCTACACCGAGGCCCCCGGCATGCACTACGCCGACCTCAAGGACGGCGACGTGAACGATCGCTACCGCGAACGCGGCCGCTACGACGCCCCGAAATATCGCTCGGTCGATCCGCTGAAATTCGCCGCCGCGCCCGCCGGCCTGACGGTGAAGGAAAACGGCTTGAACCAGCATTTCCAAGAGACGCTGGTCGAGCGCGAGGAGGAGATGTTCGACCACCTGGTGACCGAGCGAAGCGTGGATTTCATCGAGCGAAAAACCGCCGCGCGCGAACCGTTCTTCATCCACGTCGGGCTGGAAAAACCGCACCGCCCGTGGACGGTTCACCAAAAGTTTCTCGACCGCTTCAACCCCGCCGAAATGCCCCTGCCGGCCACTATCGCCGAATGGACGACCAAGGGCATCTTCCCCTTCGCCCAGCATTGGTGCCACACCACGTTGGACGGCGACGAGGCGCGCAACAGCATCGCCGCCTATCATGCCTGCGCCTCGCAGGTCGACGACTGCGTGGGTCGCATCGTGGAGCGCTGCCGCGAGCTGGGCATCCTCGACGACACCGTCATCATCTACACCAGCGACCACGGCGAGAGCCTCTACGAGCACGGTCTGATCGAGAAGCACACCATGCTCGAGCAGGCGGTCCGCGTGCCGTTCGTGATTCGCGCGCCCTGGACGCTTCCGCAGGGCACGGCCTGCGACGCGCCGGCCAGCCTCGTCGATCTCATTCCGACCCTTTGCGATCTTACCCAAAGTCCCGCATCCCCCGCGCTCGAGGGCGTTTCGCTCGTCCCCCTGATCGCCGGGCGATCCGATCCGGAGCGCCTGGTGTTCTCCGAGTTTTACCAAGCCGGCTCCGTCACCCGGCGAGACGAGTTTCTGCCCGTGCGCATGGGGCTGAATCGCCGCTATAAATACGTCTACACCCACGCCGCCGCCGACCAGCTCTACGAGCGTGGCACCGACGACGAGACACGCCTCCGCAACCTTGCCTTCGATCCGGCCAACGAGGCGACGGTCAGCCACCTGAAGCTTTGCACCCTGCACGATTGGGAGCTCGACGAATACCCGATGCTCGACGCCTCCGTCCGCGTCGAGGCCGGCGGCGTGCGCCTCGAGTGGGAAATCGCCGCCCCGCTCGCCCGCTACGACGTCTACCGAGGCGAGTCCATCGATCCGCGTCGCGCGACGCGCGTGGCCGCCGGCCTCGCCGATTGCGCGTGGACCGACGCGGACGCGCGCGCCGGCTCCGGCGCGCCCCTGCGTTATTGGGTGCTCGCCCACCACCACCTCGACCGGCCTTTCGTGGATCACCGCGGGAACGCGCGTTTCGGCGATCAGGCCATCCTGTCGTCGCTCTATCCGCGCACCCTCCCGGTCACGCCGCGCATCGACGTCGAGCGCCGCGAGGGCTTCGCGGCCAAGGTGGCCTACCGGCCCCTGCTCGGCTGCGCCTTCGGCGGAATGGCGTGGATACACATCGGCATGCCGCCTCGGCCGGACGCGGACGGCGCGCGCCTGAGCGGACCGGTCACGGTGCTTTCTCCCCGCGCGGTCGCGGCGGATTCCTTTGTGTTCTCGGCCGAGCTGCGAACCCCGCTTTCCGCGCCTGGCGCGAACGCCGGAGCGAAGTTGATATTCGGATACGCCACGATGCATCGGCACTACGCCGTCGGACTGCGCCGCGACGGCGTGCTGGAGCTGCGCAAGCGGACGACCGAAAAGCCGGGCGAGTTGCTCGCCGAGAAACGGATCGACGGCGCGACGGCCGGCGACTGGCACCGCGTCGAGATCCGCTTCGCGCGCGGCAAGATCGAGGTCGTCTTCGACGGCGAGCCCGCGTTTGCCGCCGTCGACACCACGCCGCATCTGGGCGGTCGGATTGGCTGGGATGTGCCTTTGCGCGTCGAAGACTTCGATGTGCGCGGCGTCTCTTTCCGCTGACGTCGGAAATCGGCGGATACTTGTCAGGCGGCTTGGTGGGAAGCCCGGGGACCTTGGCCTATATATTATCCACCCCTTTGTTCCGCCCCGGCTTTCCGGGCGGTCCCGTGTCGCTCGCTTACCTCCAACTCCTAATCATGCATCACCCCAAGCTTCTTCGCTTCGCCGTCCTGCTTGCCTCCGCCAGCACCGCCTCTGTTTTCGCGCAAAACACCACGACTTGGACCGGATCGGCCAATACCAGCTTCAATGCCGCCGGGAACTGGTCCAACAATTTGCCCAGCGCCACGAACACCGCGGTATTTGATTCGAGTTCGGCGAACAATCTGTCCGCCATCAGCGTCGCGCCCAATATCGCCCCGGTCGGCATCACCGTGACCGGCCCCGCTTCAAACGTGGGCATTGTCATCAATGGCACCGCCGCGATTCTTAACGTGGGTTCCGGAGGCATCACCCTGAACGGCACCCGCGATCTCACGGTCACCAAAGGCACGTCGACCTCGGCGGGTTTTCTCGGTGCCTCCGCCAGTCAGGATTGGAACGTTTCCCCCGGGCGCACCCTCGGCATCAGCACCACGGGGGAATATGATCTCATCACCAGCGGAGTGACCGTCACCATGAAGGGCGGCGGCGCGGTCAATGTCACCGCGACGAACTTCGACATCGGGCAGACCAATTCGAACACCGTGGTCGTGGGCGGCGTCGCGCTCACCACCAGCGGCGGAATTCGGCTGGGCCAGAACAACGCCGGCGTCGGCAACCTGACCATCAATTCGGGAAGCGTGAACGTCGGCACGATTCTGCAGTTTGGCTCCGGCACCGGCGCCTCGGGCAACTTGGTCGTGCAGGGCGGTTCCACTCTTCGCGCGGCGCAAATCGTGACCGTTTCCGGAGCCGGCGCATCGACCGCGACGTTCGACGGAGCCACTTTGCGCGGCATCGCGCCCGATGTTAACCTGATCGGGACGGGAAATTTCACCACGTCCATCGGCGCCGGCGGACTGACCGTCGATACCAGCAGCAGCAACAACGTCACCATCGCCGGCGTCATGGGCGACAAGTCCGGCGCCGCCGGCATGCTGACCAAGTCGGGCGCGGGTTTGCTCACGCTCGCCGCCGCCAACACTTTCACCGGCAACACCACCGTGAGCGCCGGCACCTTGGCGCTCGGCGCCAACGGTTCGCTCGCCAGCACCGCCTACAGCGTGGCCAATGGCGCGACCTTTGACGTCTCGGCCAAGACCGCCGGCGGCTACAATCTGTCCGGCGTGAATCTCACGCTCGGCGCGGGGTCCGGCACGAGCGGGTTCTTCAACGCCGGCACGGCAGCCCTCACCTTCGGGGGCGGGCTCACCGTCAACTTCTCCACCGCCGCGGCCGTGGCCTCCTACAACTTGTTCGATTTCGGCAGCCAGTCCGGCGACTTCTCCAGCGTCACCTTCGCCGGCAGCCTCAACGGTTCCCTTGTCTTGAGCTCGGCCGACACCTGGACGGGAACGTTTGGCGGCCATGACTGGACCCTGGACGAGCGAACCGGCGTCCTGTCCTCGGTATCGGCCATTCCCGAGCCTTCTTCCATCGTCTTGCTCGCCGGTCTCGCGGGTATGGGTTCCGCGGGCATTCGTCGCCGTCGCCGCGCCTGACGAGGCAAGGAGAAACGGCCTGCCGCCAGGTTCGGGGCGTGAAACTCGCCGGGCCTAGCGGGGATGCGCTTCTGGAGGGCTTCGTAGTGACGCGCCGGATACGCTCCGGCCATACCTGCGAAAATCAGCCCTTGGGGTGCCGTGTCATCAGCTCGTCGAGCGCGGCGCGCAGGACGGATTCGTCGCCGAGGATCATCCAGTAGCGGAAAGAATAGGTGGCGTCGGGAGCCAGCGCTACGGTGGCGATGGGCGCGACGTGGGTCGTGTGGGCGTGCTCCGGAGAATCGGAGCGCGAGTCGCCGACCACGCCGCAGTTCCAGGTGGCGTCCGCGGCCGGGCTGTAGATGGCGAAGCCGAGACCGTCGTCGCGGAAAAAAGCCATCGCTCGGCGCGGCACGTCGGGGCGGCCCCAGCCTTTCTTGGACAAGGCAGGCATGGCGAAGTCGGCCCAGCGTCCGTCGCCCTCGTAAACACGCGCCTGCGCGAAGGCTCGCACGAGGTAGATCGCCGGCAATTCCTGGTGAAGCGGGACGGCCGCTCCCCAGCGGTCTCCAGCGGGCCGGCGAATGCGGAGCGTGTTGGTCACGCGCACGACGCGGGTGTGGCCCGGCTCAAACTCCGTCTGCTGCTCCATGACGCAGGCGGCCGTCTCGTCCGGCATGTCCCAGAGTTTGGGCCTGGTGCGGCTGTGCAGGACGCCGCCGCGTGATTCGAAACGCTCTATGATCCCTGGAACATGGGTGAAGCTGCCGCCCTGGATCGGATTCCAGGTCCATGGACTCCAGCTCGGCGACTGGCCCTCGGCGCGACGGTCGAGGCGCGCGCCGGCGTAGTAGGACTGTTGGATGAGGCGTCCGAGGTCGTGGAGGTTGATGAGGTTTTTCCCGCCGGCGGCGGAAACCCAGGTGATGGAGCCGCCGCGGCCCCGGTCGATCTTCACGACCATGTCGCGGCTGGAGAGCGCGAGCGTTTCGGCGGGTAGCGGGCTCACGAGGGCGAGAAACATGAGTAGGGCTTTGAGGGGTGCGGGCATGTGGATCAGCGGGTGACGCGAAGACGAAGAAAGCGGGGCGATGCGCCGGGCGCGGTGTTGTCGGAGACAGTCACCGGACCGGCGGTGTTGTCCGTCCCTGTGCTGGACCAGATGGACGTCCAGGCGATGAGATCGGAGGAGCCTTCAACGGCGTAGACAAGGGCGGTATCGGCTACGCGGACAAAATCGAGAGCAAGGCGAGGGCCGCCATTGTTCGCGATACGGGCATTTAGTCCCGGGCTGGGCGTCAGCGGATCGTAGCCGAGGGCGTATTCGAGCAAGTTGGCGAGTCCGTCTGCGTCGGGATCGGCCGCGGCGGCCGAGGAGCTCGCGGCGGGCGCGGGCCAGGCGCGGGCCGCGATCCAGGCGGCGAAGGGATCGGGCGCGGCGATGGCCAGCGTGAAGGTCTTGTCCGCGGAGACGGCCCGCAGGTCGGTGACGCGCAGCGTAAACGAGTAGGCGCCCGCGGTGGTGGGCGTGCCGGTCAACTGGCCGTCGGCGGAAAAGGAAAGGCCGGGCGGTAGGGCGGCCGAACCCGGGGCGAGACTCCAGGCGTAGGGCCCGATGCCCCCGCCGGCGGCGAAGGTCTGGGAAAAACTCGCGCCTTTGAGCACCCCGGCGAGCGGCGAGGCGGTTGCGACGACGAGCGTCGCGACATTGGTCGCGGAAGTGATACGCAGGCGCGGGTTGAGCGGAGGCGCCGAACCGTCTCCGGGGCTGGCCTGGAAGCCGAGGTTATCGAAGCTCGTGTTGGGCGCGATGTTCGCCTGCCAGTTTTGCGGCGTGAGCGTGTAGGTGCCGTTGGCGGAGGTCAGGCTCAGGAAGTTGAAAAACGTGATGCTCGAGCCGGCGAATTCGAAGAGAAGCTGGTAGCCGGTGATCGTGGCGGAGCTGGTGTTGGTTATCTTGAAGGTGCCTTGGTAGGCCGCGCCCCAGCTGTTGCCCGGAACATATTCCACCAGCGCGCTGCCGGGCGGAGGGGGTGGAGGCGGCGTTATGCCGCGAATGGTTGCCACGGCCGTGTCATCCGAAACGGTGGCGCCGGAGGGCGCGGAAAGTCGCAGACTGAAGGCGCGCGACTGGCCTTGGATGAGTGAGCCGGGTAGGACGGACACGGAGACGGTTCGCGAGGTTTGTCCGTCGGCAAAGCTGAGTGAACCGCTCGCCTCGGCGTAGTGAACGCCCGCTGTGGCGGTGTCGTCGATCGTTGCGTAGGAGACGGTGACCGGCGCGGAGGCGGCGGAGGAAAGACTGATGGTGAACACCAGGTCGGCGGCGGTCGTCGCCGGCTGGTCGAGCGCGGCGTCGGCGATGGAGAGAGAAGGCGGAGGAGGCGCCACGCCGTTGATGGTGACGGTCGCCGAAGACCGCGAAATCGTCGCGCCCGAGGGAGACGATAGGTTGATCGTGAAGGCGCGCGACTGGCCCTGCACGAGCGAGCCGGACAGGATGGGGACGGCGACGGTGCGCGAGGTCTGTCCCGCCGCGAATACCACGGCGCCCGAGGCGGCGGTGTAGTGCGTGCCGGCGAGCGCGGTGCCATTGGCCGTGGCGTAGTTCACGGAAACTTCGCCCGAGGCCGCGGCGGACAAAGTGACCGTGAGCGTCGCGGAGCCGGCGGCGGAAGCCGGCTGGTCGACGGAGACGTCGGCGACGGCGAGGGCGGGCGTGACGGTTTCGGGCGGAGGCGGCGTCTCGCTCACCGTGAGACTGTAGGAAAGCGACCCGGAGGCGGTGATGGTGGCGGCCCGGCGCACCAGCCCGGTGGTGAGCGCCGAAGTGCCGCCGACCGAGAGCGTCGCGCCGGGCGAGGTGATTTGCAGCAGGAGCGAGGAGCCGTCCGGCCGCTGCAACACCGCGCGGGTGGCGGAGGTGGAGAGCACGGCGTCGGAGGCGTGGGCGAAGGGAAGCATCTCGGTGAAGGCGCCGGTGTGGGTAAGAGACACGTCCACCCTCGACGCGCCGAGGGTCAGCGTCTTTTGCCCGTAGGTGACGCCCGAGGCGGCGAGCGGGTAGGTGACAACGACGTCGCCTGCGGCGAGATCGCGCGCGCCGGAGACCGGCGATACCGCCGCGCCGCCGGCGGTGATGGCGGCGCCGAGGTTGGCCGTCTCGTAGGTGGCGCCGCCGCTCACGCCGGAGCGGCGCGTGCCGTAGGCCCAGGAGTTCGACGAAAGCGTGTTGGCGACGGATTGAAGGGCGACGCCGAACTTGGGGCCCCAC